>JBFZBV010000300.1:0-4648 GCA_041308285.1 Planctomycetota bacterium
GAGTGATTCGCATCACTCCTCTCGTATCCTGTTTTCCCCGGAGCCAGGCGGCGCCCGTTAAAGGGCGTCGATGACCTTCTTCGTGATGTCCGGTATCTCCTTGTCCTTCATCTTCACGGACCCGGTTTCGGCCACGAGATCATAGCCGTTGTCCTTGGCCGCCTTTTCCACCGCCTTCTGGAACTTCGCGTTGGCTTTCTCGATGAGTATGTAGTAATCGGGATCGTCGTCCGTCTTCTTCTTTGCGTCGATGTATTCCGGAATCTTGTCGAAGACCTTGGACAGCACGATGACGGCCGGAGTCTTGAACGAGTCCGCGCTGCCGTAATAGACTTTCGTCTTGTCTACTTCCGTGTCCTTGTCGGCTGGAAATGCGGATGTAACCAACAGAATCAGGACAAACGACGCGGTAATCGAAGCGCAAAAAGCTCGCATACTGGATATTATCTTATAAAGCGACCTCTGACTTAAGTATATTCTACATGCCCTACGGCCAAAGGCAAGCGGCATTTACGGGAAAGTGGCGGACTTTTTCTCGGTCGGCTGCTCTCCCGGGAGGAACAACTGCCGCCTTTTCTTCGTTGATAATCTCATGAAGACGGTCCTTGTCGCTGCGGCGCTGGTTTCCGTGATGCTCGGCGGTCTCGCGTGCCTCTCGGATTTCCCGGCGGGGTATGCGGACAACGGCGTCTACGCCGACCTGTCCTCCCCGGTCGGGGCCCTGGCATCCTACATAGCAGCGGTATACGCCGTGAACGAGAGGATGGAGATCGGGACCGCATCAAGGGCTCTCAGATACCAGTGCAACAGGTACAGGGGATGGGACGTCGAGTTCCGCACGCACGGGCTTGCGGAAAAGATGCGCAGCTACTCCCAGACGACCTTCCGGATTAGGACGGTGAAAGTATGGGGCCAGAGCGCGGTCATCACCGTCGACCAGGTGCTGTCGGTCGGCAGATGCGTGCCGTATACGTTCACCTTCGAGATGGAGGACGGGATCTGGAGGATTTCCGGAATGAGCACCGATGTCGGGGTCAAGTTCTGATGGCGGCTGCCCGGGGCGGGATTCAAGCCCGGGCCGGGCGGCCGGGCGGATGTCATCTTCAGGGGCGGACCATGAAATGGATTCTCGTCTGGGCCTGCGGGGCGGCTCTTGCCGCGTCCTCGGCGGCGGTTTCCGCGGAGGAGGCCGAAAACCTCTTCGAGGCGAAGAAGAAGGGGAAGGTCGAGTTCGAAGCCATCTCGATGTTCGGGTTCGAGAAGATAGAAATCACCGTAAAGAACCTCACGCCCGCTCTCCTGCGCCTGAATCCGGCCGGCAGCGTCCTCATCCCGCCTGACGGGGCCCTCCAGAGGCTCGGGCTCGCAGGCGTCGTCGGCGGAGTGCCCGGCGAGGATTCGGCGCTCATCGTAATCCCCCCGAACGGGAGCTGGACCGGCGAGATAAACGCCGTGTGCCTGGATTTCGGCAAGGGAACGCCGCCCAACGGCGTGAAATACTCCCTCTCCGGGACCCCGGCGGACGAATCGGCACTCGAAGTCCTCCGCTACTGGGCGGACAACCCGCAGATAAAGCAGACCACCGTGAACGACATAATCTGGAGCGGGAGGAGGCTGGACACGCTGAAGTCGCAGGTCCTGCCTGCGTGGCTGATTGATGCGAGAATCATCGTGAACGGCGGGAAAATGCTCTTCCTGACCGGGAGCGGCGTCCTGTACCAGGTCGCGGACGACGCCCTGTCGTGGTCGAAGATTGGCGAGAACCTCGATTCCGCTGCGGCGTCCGGCGGGCAGATTGCCGGGTACATCGAGAAAATCCCCGGCCTTCGGTGGTACAACCTGAGCCAGAGGAGCTGGGAGTACTTCTTCCTGCCCTCGAGCCCGGCCAAGGTTCTTCTCGGCCCCGACAGGACGATTTTCGCCCTGTGCGGCGGGACAATATACCGTTGGGCGCCGGGCCAGAAGGAGTTCGCCGCGTTCTCCGCAGGCGGAATCTCCGATGCGGCCATGAGCCCGGCGGCGGTCTCGCCGGCGATTTGCGCCCTCAAGGCGGATTCCGGGACGGTGCTCGTCTACGACCGGGCCCAGGAAGCCTGGTCCGAACTCCAGGGCGGAGGTTTCTCCAAGGTCGGCGCTTCCTCAAAGTCGGTCTACGCCTCCTCGGCGGCGGGCGTTGCGAGGTTCCAGGGCAAGTGGCGCAGGATCCACGGATCCCCCGCCGACTTCGAGGCGGGTTCCGGTAAGTGCTTCATCGTCGCCGCGAAACGCGTAATCGTCTACGACGAGGGCGCGGACTCCCTGTCCCAGCCCGCAGACCTGCCCCGGACCGCCATGGCCTGGGCCGTCGACAGGATCACGGACTCCTTCTACGTCCTCGACGAGCAGGCCAAGGTGCACAAGCTGTCCGATTCGGGGACCTGGCTCCTCCACCTGAGCGTCCCCGAGCTTTCCGGCCGGAAGGACTAGATCCCGGGCCGGCCGGGTCCCGGGCCCGCCGCGCGGGCGGAATCCCTTGAATATGGGGGGGCCGCCCCGTAGACTTTCTCCGGTATCGCGCCTGCCCATGGCCGAGTCGTCATCGCGGGAAAGGCGCATTTCCTCATCGATTTTTGAAAAAAAAAAAGCAGGGGTCATGGCCGGAGAAGGAGCCAGAGAAGGGGGCGGTGCCGGCCGGGATGCCGCGGCCAAGGCCCGTGTCCTGGCCCGTGAAGTCTCGGAGAGCAAGATACTCAAGGAGATAATCGGCCGGACCGTCGGGTCGTGCACGATAACCGCGATGATCGGCCGGGGCGGCATGGGCGCGGTGTTCAAGGCCTTTCACACCGGCATCAAGCGCGAAGTCGCCGTCAAAATCCTCCCGAAGTCCTTCAACCCCGACCCGGAAAGGGTCCGCCGCTTCTTCCGCGAGGCCGAGAGCCTCGGCAGACTCAGGCATCCCAACATAGTCGAGATTTTCAACGTCGGCGAGGAGCAGAGCCTCTACTTCATCGAAATGGAATTCGTGGAGGGGGCTGATCTCGACGACCTCGTGAAGCGCGGCCCGCAGATGCCCCAGGACAGAATCCTTTCCATCATGAAGGACATCTGCAGGGGGCTCAAGGCCGCGCACGACCAGAGCATAATCCACAGGGACCTCAAGCCGGCGAACATCCTCATCACTCCAAAGGGAGGGGTGAAGATTGCGGATTTCGGAGTGGCCAAGAACCTCGAGAAGGAGGAGGACCTGACCGTGGAGGGCGCGCTCATCGGGACCCCCCAGTACATGTCCCCCGAGCAGTGCCGCGGCGAGAAGCTGGACAGGCGGTCGGACATCTACTCCCTCGGGGCGCTCTTCTACTTCCTGGTCTGCGGCCGCAGGCCCTTCGACTCCGACAACCCCATGCAGGTGATAATGAAGCACCTCAAGGAGGACATCCAGCCCCCGGGCAGATACAACCCGGCCATCGACCCCTCCTTCAACGCAATCGTCGAACGGATGATGGCCAAGGACCCCGACGACCGCTACCAGTCCGTCGAAGAAGTCCTGGAGCACCTCGACGACGTGGCCAACGGCCGCGCTGTGCAGTACACGTCCAGGAGGTCGAAGCGCAGGAGGCTGGCCGCAGCCGCGTCGCTTCTCGCTGCAGCGGCGCTCGCGGTCCTGATCGTATACGCCGCGACGCGTCCGCCCGCCCCCAAACCCGGCCCCCCCCGCAGGCCCCCTGCCCCGAAGCAGGACGGCGAAACCGCCGAGGGGCTCAAGCTCCTCGATCTCGGAAAATTCGACGAGGCGGCGGCCATCTTCGCCAGGGCCGCGGCCTCGAACCCGGACTCGGCCGGGCCGGCGCGTCTCCTCGAGATATCCAGAGGCCTGGCAAAGGCGCTGGAGTTCAAGCGGGGAGGGATGTACGCCAGGGCGCTCCGCACGGCCGAGGACCTGTTCGGCAAGGGCTTCTGGACGAATCCCGGCGGGGAGGCGCCCGCTTCCGCGAAGTCGCTCGCGCTCGAACTCGACTTGAGGGTCGGGTTCGACCGCCTGCTCGCCGGCGGGGACCTCAAGAAGGCCAGGGCGGTACTCGATGAGATCCTCGGCCTCGACCCGGGCGATTCCCGGGCCGCGGCCGACTCGAAGCACGTCGACGCGCTTCTCGCGGCGGACGGGGCCTCTGCCGCCGGCGAAGTCGTCTCGGCGCTCAGGAGCATCGCGGGCTTTGCCGCCGATTCCCGCTTCGAGCCTGCCTCGGCAGCCCTGACCGCGAGGCTTATCAAGGCCGCCGTCGCGCAGGCCCGCTCAATGCTCGAGTCCGGCGATGCCGGCGGCGCCTCGAGGACGGCGGCGGATTTGGCCTCGCTCTGCCCGGACGACCCGGATGTGAAGGCCCTGTCCGCCGAAGTCTCCCGTTCGGCCTCGCTCGATGCGAGGTTCGAGGACCTGCTGAGGAACGCCGAGGACGCGTTCGGCAAGGGGGACTTCGAGAGGGCTGCGGACCTGTTCGGCAAGGCGGCCGAAATCAGGGGCGACGCGGCGCTGCGCGCGAAGAAGGCCGAGGCCGGAGCCCTGGGGCTCGAGCGTGGCGCGGCGGCCGAGCAGGCCGCCGGCAGGCTGGAGGCCGCGTGCGGCCTCTTCGCGAAGGCCGTCGAGGCGGCGCGGGGCCCGATCGGAAGAGCG
>JBFZBV010000301.1:0-3160 GCA_041308285.1 Planctomycetota bacterium
TCGGTCCTCACAACGGGCAGGCTGGTGCCCCCCGAAATCTGGGTCCAGTCGTCCTTGCTGAAATCGTAATAGTAGGTGGTGTTGTAGCAGGTTTTCCCGTCCATGCCGGCGAATATAAAGATTCTTCCGTTCGAGATGTCGGTGTCGAAGCACATACGTTCCATGGCGGCAGGGCTCGTGCTGGGGCTTAGCATCTGCCACTGGGGTGCATAGGGGTCAAGGTCGTAGGTGTTGCTGTCGTAGGCGCTCTGGTTGCCGTCGTACCCGCCGAACAGGACCATCCTCTTCTGGTTGTTCACCGAATCCCAGCCTGCGATCATGCCCGTGCTTGCAGGTTCCTTGCCTCCCAGGCTGACTGCGTTCCAGGTCGGTGTGCTCTGGGAGAAGTCGAGATAGAACGCGTCGTTGAGGTAGCTGCCGCCTGAGTAGTTGATGCCTCCGTAGATCACCATGTAGTTCTGGTTGGGGTCCCACTGAGCCACGTGCAGACACCTGGGTGTGGGCGTGCTGCCTGCGGTCTTGATTTGAGTCCACGTGGTGTTGGGGATGTCGTAGCACCAGACTTCCCCGTTTTGAGACATGTCGTTGTAGCTCGAGTCGAGGCCGCCGTAAACGTACATGTAGCAGTTGTTCGGGTCATACACCGCGGAATGCCATATGCTCGCAGGAGGCGGCTTGGTGGAGGTCGAGACGGGGTTCCATGCCTCTTTTCCGACCGTGCCGACCGAGAGTTCCCAGATGTCGTTCTTGAACGTCGTGCCGGCGGGAACCGGGGTTCCGGTGCCCGATGCGCCGCCGTAGAACAGGATGTTCTGGTTCTTGGAGTCGTAGATTGCCGAATGGCCCCTGAGCCCGCCCGGGGCGGACGTGCCGCCCGGCTTGAGCTGCGACCAGGTCATGGAGACAATCGCGATGGTCAGCGTGTTGGACGTAATCTGCGAACCGGACGGGGAAATGCTCTGGCCCGAATGCGAGCCGGACGCCGTGATGTCGGTGGACGGGGTTATGGAAGCCTGGTACGTCGACCCGCCGGATCCGCCCGCGAAGTCGTAGGTCATGAGCCAGTCCTCGGTCGAGGACGCGGCAATCGTCGCAGTGATGGAGAACGTGGCCGAACCGTTGTCCGCCGTGTAGCTCGACGTCGCAAGCCAAGTGTCGCCTCCGTCCACCGCCCCCTTCGTGGTCCCGTTGTCGTTGTAGAGGTCCACCTGCGTCAGGTCGTTCAGGTCGTCGCCCGAGCCCGAGGCGTGGAAGGATATCTGCGTCACCTGCACGCTCTCCGCCGGGCCGGAGGTGAGAGAAATCTGCAGAACCGGCGTGCCGCTGGTCGGAGGTGTCACGTTCGCCGAGGCGGGCGTCTGCGTCCCGATGGCCGCGCTCAGCGTCCCGTACCGGACCGTGAACGTCCCGCCGGTGATTGCGGACCCGGTTATGTTCGAGGACTGGCCGGAGAGCGCGCCATTGGCCGCGACCTGGCTCGTCGGCGTGACAGTCGCGTCGTACGTGTCGCCCGACGTCCCGCCGGCGAACGTGTAGACCAGAATCCAGTCCTGGGACGTCCCGGCCGTCACGGTCGCGGAAAGGCTGCCGAACGTCACTGTCCCGTCGTCCTGCGTGTAATTGGTGGAGGAAATCCACGAGTCGGTCCCGTCCAGCGAACCTGCCGTGCTGCCGTTGTCGTTGTAGAGGTCCACCTGCGTGATGCCGGAGTTGTCGATTCCGCTGCCCGACGCGGTGAACGACACCGAGGAAACGACGATGTCCTCGACCGAGTCCGCGGCGAGATTAATCTGCGAAACCGCAAGAACGGCGGGAGGAGTGACGTACGCAGAGGCGGGCATCGAAGTCCCGGCCGCGACGGTCAGCGTCCCGCGCCTGATTTCGAACTGCGCCCCGGTAATCGGGAAGCTGCCGGTCGGGACCAGGTTGAGCAGGGAAGTCGCTCCAGCGGCGGTTATCGAAGCCGCGGACGAGATTGAAGTCGAGAAGGTCGCGCCCGGAGGGGCGGAGGAGAACGTGTAGGCCACGACCCACAGCTTCGTGGTGTTCGCCGGTATGTTCTCCGGAGTGCCGCCGAAGTCGAAGGTCGCCCCGCCGTTGTCCGAGGCGTAGACCGCGGTGTCCAGCACAGTGTCGGTCCCGGAGGTGTACGCGCCGTCCGAGTTGACGTCCTCGGCGAGCACCACCTGCGAGAGGTGCGAAACGTCGTTCAGCGAACCCGCGGCCGTGAAGACTATCTGGCTGACGTCCACCGCCTCGTACGAGTCCGTGGTCAGCGAGACCTGAATCACCGAGAGGCCCGGAACCGAGGGGTCGACCGTGGATCCTGCGGGGCAGTTCGGCCCTGCCGCGACGGAGAGCGATCCGCGCGCCGCGACGCTGACCGTCCTGCCCTGGAACGCCGTGAGGGTCACGTTCGCGGCCAGCCCCGACGTCACGCCGGTGAGCTGGACGTCCGCGGGGACCGTGAACCCTGTCCTGAAGGTCTCGCCAGTGCCGGCCGAGCCGTTGAAGTGGTGGAGGATTATGAAGCTGTGCGTAGCGCCGGCTGGAATGCTGTAACTCAAGCCGCCGGCCGTGGCGGTCCCGTTGTCGGCCGCGTAGTGGAGCCCGAACGCGACGAGCGTGTCAGTGCCGGGCGTGAAGAGGCCGTTGCCGTCCACGTCCCTCAGCACGACCGCGGAAGAGAGATCGGCTGCGTCGTCGCCGGTCCCGGAAGCGTGGAACACGAGACCGTTCAGCGCAACGGATTCCGAAGACCCGGCCGTCACGTCGAACTGCATCATGGAGACGTTCTGGTCGGTGCGGCCGATATCGGCGTTCGCAGGATTTGACGAACCCAGTGTAACCGTGACCGTGGGAGCATTCTGGATAGGAGGAGGGTCGTCTTTCTTGCTTGGGCATCCGGATAGCAGAAGGGCCAGTATCGAGCAGATCGCCAAGGTCAAGGAGAAGAATCCGTTCTTCATGGCTTCCTCCGTAAGAAGTAAAAATAAATGCAATAAATGTGCAAATTTCATTCCATTGAATGAACTGCAGGCCTATATTGAGTTGGAATGAAGGCTCTGGATATAACCTGAATAAATCTAAGCAGATGCGGAAGGCGCTGAAGGCAGCGAGGTGAAAACCAAATCAAGGCTTTGATTACGGTTGCGTAACA
>JBFZBV010000302.1:0-3594 GCA_041308285.1 Planctomycetota bacterium
ACGAGTTTTTTCGGGGTGAAGCAATCTCATCTGGATCGCCCTCCCACGTCCCCACGTCCCCACGCCCTACGACTCCACGTCTTGCCACCCACGTCCCACGGCCAACTCGCCAATCGGGCACGGCCGGAATAGAATGGACCCTGCCGCTCCAATGAACCATAATCCGCGTTTCCCCTGCGGCCGTCCCCGGCGCCGGGGTCCTTCATTCCGGACAGGCTTTCGAGGAGGTGATCATGGGAGGGCTTTTCGGCGTAGCGTCCGGACAAAGCTGCGTGAACGACCTTTTCTTCGGGACGGACTACCACTCGCATCTCGGGACCAGGCGGGGCGGCCTGGCGGTGCGGAACGCCGAGGGGATACAGCGCTTCATCCACGACATCACGAACACGCCGTTCAGGTCCAAGCTCGAGCCCGACCTCCCGAGACTGCACGGGGGGTTCGGCATCGGCGTCATCTCGGACTTCGAGGACCAGCCGCTCGTGATCGGGTCGCACCTCGGGGTGTACGCAATCGTCACCGTGGGCAAGGTGAACAACGCCGACAGCCTGGCCCTGGAGGCGTGCAGGAGGAAGTCGGCGCATTTCGCCGAAATCAGCGGCAGGGAGTACAACCCGACCGAGGTCGTGGCGTCGCTCATCAACGAGGGCGCGACGTTCGCCGAGGGCATCAGGCGCGCGCAGCTCGCAATCGACGGGTCCTGCTCCATGCTGCTGCTGACCTCGGACGGGATTTACGCGGCGCGGGACCTCATGGGCCGCACTTCAATCATGGTCGGGTCCCGGGCCGGCGCCCGGTGCGTGTCGTCCGAGTCGTGCGCGCTCCCGAACCTGGGCTTCGAGCCTGAGCGCGAACTGGGGCCGGGAGAGACAGTGCTCGTCACGCCGGACGGGGCCGAGACGAAGAACCCCCGGTCGGAGGAGATGAGAATCTGCTCCTTCCTGTGGATTTATTACGGGTACCCCGCCTCCACGTACGAGGGGATAAACGTGGAGGACTGCCGCAACCGCTGCGGCGCGGCGCTCGCCAGGCGGGACCGGACGGAGGTGGACGTCGTGGCCGGCATACCGGACTCGGGCATCGCCCACGCCATCGGTTACGCCTCCGAGCGGAACCTGCCGTACCGGCGGCCGTTCGTGAAGTACACCCCCACGTGGCCGAGGAGCTTCATGCCCCAGGACCAGGAGATAAGGGACCTCGTGGCCAGGATGAAGCTCATCCCCATACGGTCGCTCATAAAGGGCAAGAGGCTCCTCTTCTGCGAGGACTCGATTGTGAGGGGCACGCAGCTCCGCGAAACCATACGGCTCCTGTACCACTTCGGCGCGCGCGAGGTGCACATGAGGCCCGCATGCCCGCCGCTGATATACGCGTGCAGGTACCTCAACTTCTCGAGGTCCAAGTCCGAGCTCGATCTCGCGGCGCGCAAGGCAATCAAGGAAATCGAGGGCGGCGCCGAACCGGACCTCGCCGGATACGCGGACCCGGAATCGGGCAGTTACCGCGAGATGGTCGGCCGCATAGGCGCCAGGCTCGGCCTCACTTCCCTCGCCTACCAGCGCCTCGACGACATGGTCGCCGCCATCGGCCTGCCCAAACGCAGGCTCTGCACCTACTGCTGGGACGCCGAAGGCTAGGGGCGCGGCATGGACGAGCCGGGACTATGCCGCGAGAGTCGCGGCGACGTGGGGTCGTGGGGGCGTGGGGACGTAGGGAGGTACGACCCAACGACCCTTCACCTTAGGCCCAACGGTCGTCAAGGGCTAGCCGTGGGATCGAAGGGGCCTGCTCCTAATCAGGAGAATCAGTCTCCGCCCCGCCTTCGCTTGGATGAAATTAATGAAGCTTCGGCGGGTTTCACTCCGCCCTCGCGCATCACGCATGACGAAGGCGAATCAGGAGAATCAGGTCGCAGAGCAAGAGCCCGGAAAAGAGCCAATGTTGTTCTTGCGCAAAGGGCGATTTGATATAATCACGGGCTCCTTCCGCCCAGGCCGGCGGGCCGGCGGAATGGGGTTCGGTCCCCGGGCGAGCGGCAGGCAAGCCTTTGTGGGAATTGAAGTTGCGGATGAATAGGAGGGTTCCCCGATGTCCAAGCCTCGCATGGTCCCGATGGACGGCAACACCGCGGCGGCGCACGTCGCGCATGCAATGAACGAAGTGCTCGTCATATACCCGATTACGCCCTCGTCTCCCATGGGCGAGTTCGCGGACGCATATTCGGCCGAGGGGAGGAAGAACGTCTTCGGCTACGTTCCGAAGGTCTACGCGATGCAGTCGGAGGCAGGGGCCGCCGGCGCAATCCACGGTGCGATATCCGCCGGCACGCTCGCGGCGACCTTCACCGCTTCCCAGGGCCTCATGCTCATGATCCCCAACATGTACAAGATTTCCGGAGAGCTCGAGCCTTCGGTCTTCTACGTTTCCGCAAGGTCGATGTCAGCCCACGCGCTCTCCATTTTCGGAGACCACTCGGACGTGATGGCGGTGCGCGAGTGCGGCTGGGGCCTCGTGGCGGCGTCCAACCAGCAGGAGATTATGGACCTCGCGGCCGTTTGCCAGGGCACGACTCTCAAGGCCAGGATCCCGTTCCTGCTTTTCTTCGACGGGTTCCGCACGTCGCACGAGATTAAGGGCGCCCTTCCCCTCCCCGTCGAGACGATGAGGGCGATGATAGACGACAAGGCGCTCGCCGAGTTCAGGCGCCGCGGGCTCACGCCCGACAGGCCGCTGCTCAAGGGCACGGCGCAGAACCCGGACCTGTACTTCCAGAACCGGGAGGCTCAGAACCCGTTCTACAAGGCCGCGCCCGGGGTCTTCGCGGGCTGCTGCGCCCAGTTCGCCGGGCTCGAAGGCAGGAAGTATTCGGCCTTCGACTACCACGGGAAGCCGGACGCCGAGCACGTGATGTTCCTCATGGGGTCGGGCGCGGACGTGGCCCACGAGACGGTGGACTTCCTCAACGCCAGGGGCGGCAGCATCGGGCTGGTCAAGGTCCGCCTCTACAGGCCGTTCGACGGCGCCGCGATGATTGCGGCCCTGCCGAAGACGGTGAAGAGAATCGCGGTGTTCGACCGCACCAAGGAGCCGGGGGCCATAGGCGAGCCGATGTACCTGGACGTGGTCGCCGCGCTCGACCAGGCCGAGCGGACCGGGAAACTCGGCTTCAAGAGGCCGATTGTCATCGGCGGCCGCTACGGGCTCTCCAGCAAGGACTTCACTCCTTCGATGATTAAGGCCGTGATGGACCATCTGGCGTTCGCGAAGCCGGCGGAACTGAAGCACGGGTTCACCGTGGGGATAGACGACGACGTCACCAAGATGTCCATCGAACCGGCCCAGCTCATAGACTCGGAGCACCCGAGCACGAGGCGGCTCAAGTTCTTCGGCATGGGCTCGGACGGCACGGTCGGCGCGAACAAGAACTCGATTAAGATCATCGCGGACAACACCGAAAAGTGCGTGCAGGGCCACTTCGTGTACGACGCCAAGAAGGCGGGCGGCCTGACGATCTCCCACCTCCGGTTCTCGGACGAGTGCATAAGGGGGTCCTATCTCGTGGCCGACCCGGACTTCGTGTCGATTTCCAAGCCCGAG
>JBFZBV010000303.1:0-2822 GCA_041308285.1 Planctomycetota bacterium
TGCTCACAGGCGCCAACTTCCAGGGATCACCCGTCGCCCTGCCCATGGAAATGGTCGGGACGGGCGTCTCGATGGTCAGCGTCCTCTCGGAGAGGAGGCTCAACAGGCTCATGAACCCCGCCCTTTCAGTCGGGCTCCCGCCCTTCCTGACAGAGGGAGCCGGCATGCACTCGGGCCTCATGCTGAGCCAGTACACGGCCTGCATGCTGTGCGCAGAGTCGAGGATTCTGAGCCACCCGGCCGCGAACCAGTCCATCCCCGCTGCGGCGGACCAGGAGGATTTCGTGTCGATGGGGATGAACACGACGCTGAAGACCCGCCAGATAATCGAGAACGGGTTCGGCGTCCTGGGAATCGAGATGATTGCCGGCGCCCAGGCGCTCGACATCCGCAAGCTCAAGCCGGGCAAGGGCACGCAGGCCGCGCACAACGTCGTCCGGAAGTACGTGAAGCACCTGAACGACGACAGGCCCCTCTACGGGGACAACAACAAGATGGCGGCGGTCCTCAAGAGCGGCGAGCTGCTCGACGCGGTCGAGGAGGCCGTCGGAGGGCTGGAGACGTACTAGTCCTGCAACGCTGGTCCTGAGCCGTCAGCGTTGCAGGGCCAGCCAGGGCGGCCCGCCGGGGCGCCCCTACTTGCATTCCGCGAAAGGTTTCCCGAATTCTTCGTCGTTGATGAACTTCACGACGCCTGTTCTCGTGTCAATCACATACACCCCGAAGAAGCCCTCCTTCGTGCATGTGCTCAGCTGATACCTGCCGACTTCGCCCGGAGATTTTTCTTCCCCCTGGCCTCTCGAGGACAGGAACAGAATCGCTGCAACTGCGAGCGCACAAATAGCGAGAAGACACCGGGCTGAGAGAACCTTCTTCATGGGGTCGTCTCCTTAATCAGTCGTCGCCGTGCATGTCCGCCATGTCGGAAGCCCTGTCGAGCGAGCACGACATGCAGATGCTTCCGCTCCAGTCCGATCTCGTGGCGTCCGCCCAGCCGTCGCACACGTGGCAGTGGAACTCCCCTATCCTGACCTCCAGTGCATCCAGGCCCGACAGGGCCCCCACGAGCTTCCGGACCAGGACTTTCTCGTACCCCTCGGGTTTAATCCGGCCCTGGAGGATGACGTGCTCGCCCAGCCTGACGGCTCCGGCAAGGGCGTCGAAAAAGAACGGCTCTGCGCCGTCTTTCGTCACGATCATGCCCGAATACGCCGTGCTGCCCAGCCTGATTGCCGCCGAGTCGCCTCCTGCGGCGAGGAAAAGCGGCCTGCCTACGGCAAGCGATTCCGCGAATTCCAGCACCTTCAGACGGTCCCCTTCGGGCAGGCTGCGGACGAGGCCCGCGAGCCTCCTCTCGAAATCCACGCGATCCAAGATCACCTCCTCGCCTTGGCTGAGCCCTTTCCAGTGCGGATTCCCAATGAGGACGGGGATTTCAAGCCTGACCGGACGCCTCAGAATTCCTCGTCGTCGTCCGCCGGCGTTTCGTCCGCCCAGCCCGGGCCGAACCACCACTCGCCCCCCGCAGACTTCCAGTCCTTCCCGAACAGGCCCGCCGCCTTGAGGCCGGCCGGGACGCCCGGGGAGGGAATGCCGGTCCAGACGGTGACGTCCGGGTAATGCACTCCGGACCTGAAATACGGGGCAATCACGGTCAGCCTGATGCCGGCGGGGTCCGTCCCCCCGACGACGGCGACCGTGGCGTTCGTGCCGCCCTTGCGGGGCCTTATGTAGAGGCAGGAAATGCCGACGCCTTTCAGGGCCTTTCCGGCAGCGCGCACTTCCCCGCGGTCCACGTCCGCTTCGTCCCTGTCCAGGACCTTGCCGAACGCGCTGTTCATGGACCTGTGGCCGTAGAGGACGACGTTCCTTTCGGGATCCGCCGCGGGATCGAACTCGGCGTCGGGCACGATTTCAGCCCCGCCGTTGGCCCGGTACCACCACGAGGCGGAGTCGTACCTTGCGCGGTCCAGGGCGGCGGCGTTCTCCTCGGCGGTCCCGGCGGTCCCGTACACCATGATGAACCTCCTGTAGAACGCCTGCTTGAACGGGCCGTACCTGACGGGGTTCTTCCAGGCCGGGTCCGGCGGGCCGCCCAGGACCTTCCATCCTTCCGAGCCCTTTTCCAAGCAGATGAGCGACGAGCCGTCCCACTCGGTTTCCGTCTCGGTCTCGTCTATTTTGAGGGCGACCAATCCGCGCGCGAAAAGGCATGCGGGGTCGAGGCTCAGCCGGAAGACGTTCCTCGTCGAGACCTCAATCCTCGACAGTCCCGGGACCGCACGCGCCTTCACCTCGCTCAGCGAGAGAAGCTCCTCCTGGCAGAGGATCGAAATCCACCTGTGCGTGGACGATACGGCGGGGCTGTGCGTCCTGAATTCCAGCTGCCTCGGAGCGGAGGCCCGCCTGCGCCTGGCGAAGAAGTCGAAAAGCTCCGGAAGGTCGACGCAGTCCGTGCCCGGCTCCTTGGACGCGTCCCACCAGTGCCCCATGCCCGGGAACTCCCTGTAGACGAAGTCCTTGTGGAACGACCCCAGCTCCTTCACCATGGTCCTCGCCTCGGTCACCGGGACGTTGTCGTCGGCGTCCCCGTGGATGATGAAAATCCCGAGGTCCCTCAGGTTCTCCTTGAGCGAGAGCGTGTCTGACGGCCCGTGCCCGCGGAGGAAGAGCCTGTCCGGCCCGGTTGCGGCGGGCGCCGGCCTCCTGGCGTAGGAGGAGAAGCTAATCCATCCCGCGCTGGGGCCTACGGCGGCGAACAGGCCCGGATGGTTCACGGCCACGTTCCAGGCGCCGTGGCCGCCCATCGAGTGGCCGGTGAG
>JBFZBV010000304.1:0-3577 GCA_041308285.1 Planctomycetota bacterium
TGGGAAGAACATAGGAAAAGTTGGAAATCCCCTCGGATGCAGGATTTACGACTCTTATAAAGGACAGTACAGGTTGGGCAAACCTGGCACATTCGGCCCGGCGGGAATGGTCAATACATCCTTCGATACGACCGTGGGAAGGGGCAACCTGCTCAAGAACAGGAAGCTCGTCATGGGAGTGAAGAGGCCCTGATGATTCCCGCCGCGCAGGGGCCGCCCGGCCGGGGGCGCGGCCCCCTAGTCGAAGTCGTAGTACACGTTCGTGGCGTCCCGCGCGAATCCCGCGAAACCGTCCTCCTCGGGCGAGAACTCGAAGCACTTGTCGTCCATGTGCACGAGCGTCGTCTTGGCCTTTAAGCCCGCGGGGAGCGTCTTGAGGAGCGAGTAGGGGGCGTGCACGCCTCCAGTGTTCGACTGGACGTCGTGGAACACGGCCTCCACCCTGTCGGAGCCGCCGTACACGAGGGCGAGTTCCTCGTCGAATACGGTGTCGCCGGAGATGAAGACCCGGTCGTCAATCACGAGTCCCGTCGACCAGAACGATTCCCTCCAGGAGTCCTTCCCTTCGGGGATGTGCTGCGTGCGCATAATCCTCAGCGAAATCCCGCCGTACTCCATCCCGTAGGTCGGCCTGCCGAAGCCCTCGACCAGGCGGGGCCTCACGGAGTTGAAGTAGTGGCTGAACTGCATGGATCCCACGGCTCCGCCCAGGTTAATCTCCTCGGAGTAGGCGAGGCCGCCCCGGAGCGTCTCGTCCCACAGTATCTGCTCGTACTCGGACGTTATTATGCAGTCCGGCTTGAAGTCGCCCTTCGAACCTCCGCGGACGAAGGGGGCGACGTAGCGGCTCTTGAGCGCAATCTCCTCTATGGAACCGACGTGGTCCGCATGGCTGTGGGTCGGGAGTATCGTCCTTATGTCCAGGACCGACAGGCCGAGGGCGTGGAGCCTCATGCTCCCCTTGGTGCCCAAATCCACGAGGATGGCGGTGCCGCCCTTTATGATGAAGAAGTTGGTCTGGTAGTTCTTCACCGAGAACGCCGAACCCACCCCGAGGAAGGCAATCCTCAGGAACCCGCCGGTCGTCAGACCGAGCTTCTTCTCAGCAGGAGTCGTTCTCAAGATGACACCCCAAGTCCCGCCCGATGCGCCGAATCCGCGCCGGGGGGGAATGTTATCAGGACCCGGGCCCGAACCCAAGGAAAAACTGGCGTCCCCGGCCTGCGCGAAGGGTTTGCGTTTCGCCCGGGACCTGATTAGAATCAGGGCGGGAACCGTGAACCCGTTCCGCCCGCTTGCAGGGAATTCGCATGGCCGGGAAGCCTCTGTACGTGTCGCACGTGCTCAAGCTCCTCTGGGACGCGGAGGAGATGAGGTCCATCTTCAACATCCAAATCGCCACCGGCGATCAGAAGAAGATGGGCATTCTCGTCGTGACGGACAAGAGGGCAATCGTCATCCTCGAGAACAAGCCCGGGCACCAGATTGACTTCAAGGCCACGCTCAGGATCTACTCGATGAGGCTCACGAGCATCATGGACGTCGGCATCACGGAGACCTCCCTCAGGATAACGTCCAAGAGCCAGGGCCTCGAGCTCTTCTTCAGGTACAGCGGCCTCGATCTCAAGAAGAACATCGACGAGGCCGCGGGGATGCTCCTCAGGAAGAAGAAGGAGACCGGCTACCTCTCGGAAATCTGGAGGAAGTACATCAAGGAGTAGCCGCCCCTGCCTGCGCCCGCGCGGCGCCTAGTCGGCGTCCTTCCACGCCGCGGCCACCCTGAATCCTATGGCCCTGAACGAAGTGTCCTTGGATTCGGGCCGCCGAGCGGGCGAAGACAGGTACAGCCAGTCCTTGAAAAGGTCGCCTCCCTTCACAATCACGTCGCCCTCGTCCTTGTGCGGCGTCGCCGTCCATTCCTCGACGTTGCCGGCCATGTCGTGGCAGCCGTAGGGGCTGAGCCCTTCCGGGTAGGACCCCGCGGAATCAATCGTGACGGGCAGGCCGCGGGACATCTTCCCGTACTCGTTGTTGCAGCGCCTCTCGTCGAAGGTGTCTCCCCAGGGATACCTCCTCCCGTCGGTGCCGCGGGCGGCCTTCTCCCACTGCTCCTCGGTCGGCAGGAAGAATTCCAGGCGCCTGCGCCGCCCGGCGCGGCCCGCCTCGCCCTTGGAGACCTCCGTCCTCCACCTGCAGTACTCCACGGCTCCCCCCCAGGGGATTCCCCACACCGGCCATCGCCCGTAGTTCCGTTGCCACTCCTCCGAAGTCTCGAACTTCCCGCTGGCGGTGTCGTAGTCGAACGAAGTCCCCGGGACGCGCGGGACGTACCTCTCCCACCGCAGGTGCGCGAGGCCGCCGGACGAGGACCGCGAGTTGATGAACTCCATGTACTCCGCGAAGGTGACCTCGCAGCGGCCGATGAAGAACTCCTTGGCCCTCCTCGTCTCCTTCCTGTTCGCTCCGGGCACGAGCCCGCCGAACTCGAAATCGCCTCCGGGCACGAACGCGAGGTCGCCCGGCACCTCGCCTTCCCGGTACAGGCACACAGGGTCCAGGACGGTAGTCGACAGCCGCTTCACGCTGGCCGGGAATTCCAGCGGCACGAACCCCTCCAGGGCAATCCGGAGCCGGTAGAGGCCGGGGGAGAGCGAGTCCATGCGCAGCGGGGTCCTGCCGGATCCCGCGGGCGAGCTTCCGGCTTCCTGCGGGGCCAGGGTCACGTCCGCGCCTTGCGGGACGCTGTGCACCTCGATGGACCCCTTCGCGTCGATGTACGCCTGCATGGCGTCGACCCTCGCCGAGAACGCGCCGCCCAAATCATGCCTGCGAACCACGATGAACTTCTCGAGGAGCTCCGTGAACCTGCCCGTGCGCTTGGCCTGCTCGAATTCCGCCGCGCTCCGGTTGAACATTATCGCGGCGATTCCCAGGTTCGCCTCCGCGTTCCCGGGATTCATCTTCAGGACCTCGTTGAGCTTCTCCAGCGCCGCGGAATACCAGCGGTTCTGCACGGCGCCGAGTTCCGAAACCGCCCTGCGAATCTCGGCCTTCTCGAGCGACTCCTGAGCCTCGCCCACGCGGTCCTCCAGCGCGTTGAGCTCCGAAGTCCTCGCTGCGAGCTCCGCGAGCGCCTGGTCTCCGAGCACCCTGTCCCACTCGGCGGCCGCGAGCAGCCTCCGGGCCGCGTTCCTTTCCGCAATCCGGCCTGCGACGAGGCTCAGGACGATTCCGATTACCGCGGCGGCGATTACCAGCACCAGCGCGGCCGCCGGCTTGTTGCGCTTCGCGAGCTTCACCATCCTGACCGTCCTGGAGACGGGCTTCGCGGCAATCGGCTTGCCCTCCAGGAACCGCTCGATGTCGTCGGCCATCTCCCCCGCGCTCGGGTACCTCAGCATCGCGTCCTTGTCCATCGCCTTGAGGCATATGGTTTCGAGGTCCCGCGGAATCAGGGCGTTCAGGCTCCTGGGCGGCTTCGGATCCGTGTTTATGACCTGCGCAAGGACGGCATGCACGTCCTCTCCGGTGAACGGGGGGAAGAGGGTCAAGGCCTCGTACATCGTGGCGCCGAGCG
>JBFZBV010000305.1:0-4051 GCA_041308285.1 Planctomycetota bacterium
CGTCGGCTCCTGCTTCGACAAACACTGGATCCCAGATGCGGTAGTCCTCGAGCTCTTCCTTCTCGGACGCATAGGCCTTGCTCACCTTGATTTGCATGACTTCCATGCCCTTGCCTTCGGGCAGGACCACCTTCCCCTTGAAAACTCCCCCCGGCTCGTCCAGGGATGGTTCGAGCCTCTTCCGCTCTCCTTTGGCCACTTCGAGCTTCGCCCAGAGCGGCTTGAACCCCTGCGCGCTGATGTGGAAAACCGCGACGCAGTCGAACGTGTCCACTTCGAAGCGGAACGAGCCGTCCTCATCGGAAACCGGAACCGCCGTCGTCTGGATGCTGACCGTTCCATTCTCCCTCAGGATGTACATGCAGCATGCGGACAGGCCGCATTCGGAGGGTTTCATCCCGCGGGCGATTGAAACCGCTCCTTCGACCACGGCGCACGGTTCGAGGACGATTTTAAGGGATTGATTGGAGCCCTCGGCAATCCCGATTCCGGTCATGGTGCTTGTGATTCTCTCGTCCATGCTCGTCTTGATTGTCACGAATCCGGGCGGGATGCACTCCAGGGAGAAAACCCCCTTCTCGTCCGCGAAGGCGGTGGCGTCGTTCTTGAACTCCTCAGGCCAGCTCGAAAGGCGCCGGTCGAGAAAGTGGGCCTTCACCATGGCGCCGAGCAGAGGCCGGCCGTCCGGATCACAGACCGTGCCGCGGATGACCCCCTTGTCCCTGAACGTGAAATCGAGTTTCAGTTCAGGCTCGCTCTCAGTCACGGTTATCATGCGTTCGACGAAGTCGTTGGCGTCGAAAACGAGTATCCTGTAGCCGCCTGGGGGGAGGGATTTGAACCAAGTGAGCCCGTCGAGCCCGGTGCGCGCCTTGCGGAAGACGTCCCAGTCCGTGAACGGGCCCGTGCCCTTCTTCTGCTCGCACCATGCATCCGCTCCTGCGAGAGGCTGCCCCTTGGAATTGAGAGCCCGAACTTCCACGACCCGTTTCTTCTGGCTGCCGGAGGGCGAAGACCGCGCAGAGGAGGCGGGCTCTTGCGCCCGTGGAACGGGAGTCATCAAGTCGGCCGGCTGGCCGGAGGGGCCTTTGGCTGGGGCGTCTGGCAGGGCTCCGGAGCCGGATTGCTCGGGTCCAGGCCCTGATGCGCCTTCCGGAAGCAGCAATAGAAGCCCCAACCCTCCCAGCCCGAGCAGGATTGCCACCTGGAGAATGAACAACCCGGTTTTCAGTATTCCGCCGCTTTTCTTCCCGGAGTTCTTTTCTCCTGAGTTCTCCGTACCCATTCTTCAAAGCCCTGACTGAAGCCTCGGACGAAAGGATTCTTCCATCCAAAAAACCGTTTCACTCGAGGGGCATTGTAATATATCGAGTCGAGTGCGAATGCCGGAATTTGAGGCCCCGCCTGCCTCAGTCCTTCTTCGCTCCCGCGACGCGGTAGCAAATCTCCAGCGACAGAACGTTCAGCGCCGTGCACCAGAGCCTTCCCTTGCCTCCTGCAATCTCCGATTGAATCCAGGATCCTTCCTCGCAGCCCTTCCTGCACTGGGTTTTCAACAACGCTTCCAGAACGGCTTCGGACCACGCCTGCCAGCAGTCCCCGCCGGCCATGAACGCTGCGAGAGTCCCGAAATACCAGTACTCGTAATCCGGCGATTCCCCGGCCGCAGGAGCCTTCGGGAGCGCCTGTTTCAGCCAGGCGGCGCTTCCGACAATCAGCGCGTCGTCGCGCTTGGCGCCCCAGAACAGGCGGATAATCATGGCGCAGGCGAGCGCCTTGTCGCTGTATTCGGGCTTGCCGGACCCAGACTGGGCGGTCATGGACACGCGGCAGGTCTTGCGGTCGGTCGCGGAATCGAGCCACTTGAGAATCCCTGCCGGCGCCGTCTCCGGAACCGCAAGGCCCGAGAGCTTAGCGGACTTGAATGCGATTGCGGCCCATGCCGTACTTGCCGCGTCGCAGGGGTCGCCCTTGCGCTGCCCGAATCCGGAATCGGGCTTCTGGAGCGAGGCGAGGCAGTCGACCGCGCCCTGGGCAAGGGGCTCGAGGAGCCGGGCGCCGGGGGACAGACCACAGAGCTCAGAGAGGGCCATAGTTGCGGCAGCGGTGGACCTGACATCGGCGAGCTCGTCTTCCGTGTCCCCGACGCCGCCGTTCGCCTTCTGCCGGCTCTTTAAGAACTTGACGGCGTTCTTCATGGCCGTCTTGTGCGATCCGTGGATGGGCGTGTGGCCTGCCCCGAGGAACGCCAGGCTCGCGAGGGACGTGGCTTCTGCCGCAGGGCCGGATCCGGTTCCTGTGCAGGCAGGCGTCCCCTTGCACTTCTTTTTGAAATCGGAGAACGACCAGGATCCCTCCTCGCCCTGGTGGTTCGCGAGCCAGGCGAGCCCGGCCTGGACGGCCTTGCCGATTTCCTCGCCGGGTTTCGCCTTTCTCTCCGGGGTTTCCTGTGCGGCCAGCTGCGCTGAGCAGAATACCAGAACCGCGAGCGCGGCGACGGCGGTGAACGCATCGACTCTCAAAGTACGCCTCCTTTTTTCTGCCGGCTCGGGATTGATACCCAGCCGGACAAAGCTGCGCAAAAAAAAACGGCGGCCCCGCGGCAGCATACCGCAACCTGATTATCCTTGATGGCTTCCATCGGGCCGGGCACTAAATGTACCTTGGCATTAAAGGTTCCTGGTACCTTTATTTTCCAGGCAATCATTCTCGCCGTAAAAGCACCCTGTTTTCAAGGCAGCGGCATGCGGGGGGGCGGGACTAGGGCCGGAAATCGGCCCGGGTCATTTCCCGCTTCCCGCGGTACGTATCTCTCCGCTCGCCTCGTCATGCTCCATGTTCAACATGCGAAGCAGAATTCCGAGGATCTCCTTCAACGCGATTGCGTCGATCTGGAAGTTCACGGCAATCTCCGCTCCCTCGTCGGATTTCTTCATCCGGAATCCGACCCCGCTCAGGATTGAAAGCCATTCCACGGACTCGACCATCGTTACATCGGTCAGGTTCAGGGACATCCGGAGGTCCTTCCTGTCCTTGAAGGAGAACCGCGGTTCGGGAAGAGCCGACTCGGAAGTCCTGATGGGTATGACGATGTCCCAGCGGTTGGCCCCGTTTCTGAGGTCCAGCCTGGCCTGGACGGGCATGCGGCCGGGGGACAGCACGGTGAAGAGGTATGTGCCGGATTCGAGCCCGCTGATTCTGTATTCCCCGCTCGCAGAGCCGTCCTGGGACAGGGGCCAGCAGCGGAGGGATTCCGCGCTTTTCTCAAGGCGCTCCGCGTAAAGCCACGCCCCTTTCGGCTCCGGGGGCTTCTCCGGCGGCAGAGGATCCTGCAGAGCGATTCTTCCCTCCATCCATGCTCCGGGACTGAAAACGATGGGATCGGAAAGTACGGTCTTCTTGCCCGCTTCGATGTTCAGGACCTTCGTCACCGCCACGAATCCCTGCGCTTCCAGGACGTATTCCATAGCACCCGCCGGCAGGCGGATGAGGTGCGTCGACGGATTCGGGCGGGTCATCGGCGCCAGCGGCGTGATTGTAATTGGAAACCTTCCCAGCCCGAAACGCAGCACAGGGCCTTTGGCCTGGTCAGAAGCCCATATCCTTATCTCGGACTCCACGGGTTCGCCTGTCGGCTCGCTCACGGCGCGGAATTCCAGGGACCCGAGCGGCCAAATCTCGACCTTGACGCCGGTCTCTCCTGCCCTCGCCCTGTACCCGGAAATCGCCGCCTGGAATCCGCTCTGTTCCGGCAAAGACGGGGAAATCCCGACTTCGCCTTCCGAGAACCCCCCGGCGATGAAACGACCTTCCTTGCCCGACGCGACGCGCCGCCTGCAGGGGGGCTCGGCCCCGGGTGCCGGGCCGGTCCTCTGGTCCAGATGCAGGGCGATTCCCTCCACGCCAATCCCCGACAAGGCGTCCACCACGCTCCCTCCGATCTCGAGTCCCTTTTCCAGGACCAGGACGACCGGCGGGGGATTGGACTCAGGCGGGACGTCCACCATGAGGCACGCCAGCCTGTGCAAAGGCGAGTCGGCAATCAGGCAGC
>JBFZBV010000306.1:0-8547 GCA_041308285.1 Planctomycetota bacterium
GATTCTCGAGCAGGCCTTCGGCAGCACGTGCTCCAAGGGCCAGACCGCGGTTCCCGGCACCTGCTCGCGCGGGATTGCCGCCCAGGGCGGCGACTGCACCAGGGGCAACTCCGCATGGGGAAACCTCTGCGAAAGGGGCAACGCCACCGAAACGTTGTGCACGAGAGGGGACGTCGCAACTCAATCCTGCACGCAGGGCGGAGCAGCTGCGCTCGGCTTCATGCCGATTTCCGAGGAATAGCCTCGCTTCACAAGCTCCGCTACCGGGGGCTGCCCGCAGCCGGGAGTCTTGTGTTGCCCATCAGAGCGACATCAAACGGTGCCGGAAGCGGCCTCAATCAGGCGAGTCAGCTCGGCGCGCGGCGCCTTCAGGAGAATCAGAACGCAGTGTACGAGCCCCAAGCCTCAAGCCTGAAATTAAGTCAATAATCAAGGTCTGACCCCCTGGGGCCTCGTGAAATGGTATAATCACGTCATCGCAAATCGAGACCCAAGTTCAAGGCGCGGCGAATGACCGAAAAACGGAAACGCGGCAGGTACGAACCACCGAGAATCCATCCCGTCCACTCGATTCTCGAGCAGGCCTTCGGCAGCACTTGCTCAAAAGGCGATGCAGCGGTCCCCGGGACGTGCCTGACGGGCGACGAGGCGGGCAGCGGGGCATGCTCGAACGGCGACACGGCGGCCGGAGGCACGTGCGCCAAGGGCGACAGGGCCATGACGCAGTGCACCAAAGGGGACATCGCCATGCTCTCATGCGCTCCGGGAGAGCAGGCGTCGTCCGGCTTCAGGCCCGCCTTCTCCCGCTGACGGGGCGGATTCACCCGCGGAGCATGCGGACGGCCTCGATTGCGGTCGCCGCCGCGAAGTCGACTTCATCGGCCGTGGACTCCGGCCCCAGGGAGAACCTCACCGCCGCCGTCTCCGGGCCGTCGTAGGCGCCCATCGCCTCGAGCACCGGCGAGCGGCCCTTCGAGTGGCATGCGGCGCCGCCGGAAACCACTACCCCGGCCTTGTCCATGGCTTCGAGCAGTGCCGAGGCGTCCACGTCTTCGAAACCCACGTTGAGCGTGTTCGGCAGGCGCATCAGCGGATGGCCGTTCAGGCGGAGCCCCTGGAGGGCCGAGAACAGCGCCTTCTCGAGCCTGTCGCGCAAGGCGGAGGTCCTCTCCACGTTGGCCTGCATATCGAGGATTCTCCTGCGGAGCGCCTTCGCGAGGCCGACGATTCCCGCGGTGTTGCTCGTGCCGCCGACGAGCCCCATCTCCTGCCCGCCGCCGTGAACGGCCGGCTCGAGCCTGACGCCCTTGCGCACGTACAGCACGCCCGTGCCCTTCGGGCCGTTGAACTTGTGGGCCGAGAGGGAGAGGAGGCTAATCCCGCCCGTCCCCGCCTCGACCGGAATCTTGCCGACCGCCTGAACGGCATCGGTGTGGAAGAGCACGCGCTTCTCCCTGCAGATGCGGCCGATTTCCCCGACGGGCATCACCGTACCGGTCTCGTTGTTCGCGAACATCACGGAGACCAGGAAGGTTTCCGGCCGGATTGCGGCGGCCACGGCTTCGGGGTCCACGAGCCCGTACCGGTCGACAGGGAGGACCGTCACCGTGAATTTTCCGCCGATTGAGCCGCAGGTCGACGCCACAGACGGGTGTTCGACCGCCGTCGTGACGATGTTGCCGGAGCCTGCCGAGGCCGCGGCGCCCTTCAACGCGAGGTTGTTCGCCTGGCTCCCTGACGACGTGAAGACAATCTCGCCGGGCGAGGCGCAGAGGCAGTCGGCCACGGTCTTCCTGGCCTCTTCAATCAGCCCTGCGGCCGTCCTGCCCGCCCTGTGGGAGGAGGAGGGGTTGGCGAAATCCCTGCCGAAGCACGGCAGCATCGCGGCCAGGGCGTCCGGGTGCAGAGGAGTCGTCGCGTTGTTGTCGAGGTAAGCCTTCAAGCCCTGGATCCTCCGCCCGGTGCGGCCCCGGGTTTCCCCCAGATTCTGCCGAGATAGGCGCGGAAGTTGCCGCCCATCACGCCCCTGACGTCCTCGTCCGAGTATCCGTGCTCGGCGAGGCTCGAAGCGAGCCTGTCGAACTTCGAGGGGTCTTCGAGCCCTTCGACCACCTTGTCCGGCCCGAAACCGCCGTCGAAATCCGTACCGAGGCTCAGGACGCCGGCCCCGGCCCTGTCGAAGATGTGGTCGGCGTGCGCGAGCAGGTCGGGAATCTGGGCCCTGCTTTTCTTCCCGCTCCTTCTCATGAATCCCTCGCAGAAGTTGAGGCCGATGACCCCGCCCCTGGACGCCACCGCCTCGATCTGCCTGTCGTTCAGGTTCCTCGGTATGTCCGTGACGGCCCGGGCGTTGCTGTGCGAGGCGAAAGGCGCGATTCCTGCGGCTTCGAACACGTCCCAGAAGCACTTCTCGCACAGGTGCGACAGGTCGGCGGCTATGCCGAGCGAATTCATCCCGGACAGGAGCTCCCGGCCAAGGGGGGTGAGATTGCGGTCCAGATTGATGCCGGACGCGTAGGGATTGGCGTTGTTCCATGCAGGCCCGACGAACCGCACTCCCTTGGCGTGGAACGCAGCAAGGTCCGAGGGCGATTTCAGGGGATCCGCGCCTTCGAGGAGGATGCTCACTCCGATTAGGCCGTTTTCCTCGGCCTTTTCCATGGACGCGAGGTCCGGGGCGAGGGCCAGGTCCTTTTCGAAGCGCCTGAACAGCCCGTCATAGAGCTCGAACTGCTTGGCCGCTGGGATGCCCTTGAATTTCTCCGTCCCCTCCCCCGCGGCGAAAATCGTGGCCAGGAAGCAGCCGACGCCGCCCCTCCTGAGCGCGGGGAGGGAAAGCGAATACTTGGGATTCTCCTCGGCGAAGTCCCTGCCCGTCTCCATGAGGGTATATGCGAGGTCCAGGTGCGAGTCGGTGACGTACATGCGGATTCCCCCAAAAGCCGACCATGGGCTCCGCGGATGGTATCAAAACGCCTGATCCCGCGGAAGCGGCAAACGCCGGGCCGCTGCGCCTGACCCGTGCAGGATTCCGGCGCCGGCCCCTCTCCTGCCGCGGAACCGCGATTCCCGGCAATACATGTTGGACTTGGATTGGCGTTGTGTTACCTTCTGCCATGGCGGTCGTACCGGACCTTTGTCGAGGTGCCCGATGACCAAGAAGGAATGCCAGAACAAGCAGGCCAACCTCAAGAATTGCAAGTGCAGCTACCCCGGATGCCCGAGGAAGGGGCTATGCTGCGAATGCCTGCACTATCACCTCAGCATGAACCAGCTTCCAGGATGCTGTTTTCCCGACGAGATCGAGAAGACGTACGACAGGTCTTTCCGGCGATTCGCGGAGATACACATCCAGAAGCCGAAGCAGTAGCCCGCACCGTCCCCCCCCCCTGTCGGCGCCCGGTCGTAACGCCTGCCCTCCGCGAAACATGCGGTCGGAGAGGCCCTGGGATGCGGCTTGACCCGTGTCCGGGCTCCTGGTAGCATTGGCGCACGCTTCTTTGGCGGCTTTCCATGGAGGGATTCCGATGTCTCGCTTGCTCCCGACGCTCCTGATCGCATCGGCCCTGCTCTTGTGGGCGTCCCCGGCGACCGCCGAGGACGGGATAATGCCGGTCTCGGAGATTAAGCCGGGCATGGAAGGCTACGGAAAAACCGTGTTCCAGGGCGTCAAGATCGAGACGTTCCCCTTCAAGGTGGTGGATATCCTCCGGAACTGGAATCCCGGCATGGACGTCATCCTCATCAAGTGCGGCGGCGCCGTGGTCGAAAAGGCCAAGATAATCCAGGGCATGAGCGGTTCGCCATGCTACATCCAGGGAAGGCTCATCGGGGCGCTGGCCTACGGCTGGAGCTACAACATCGACGCGCTTGCCGGCGTCACTCCGATTGAGGACATGCTCAAGATAGCCGACAGGACGCTCGAGAAGCAGGCGTGCCTGCCGATTCGCAGGGGCGCGGGCAGGGCGGGCGGTCTGGAGCCGTGCAAGGCGCCGCTTTTCGTCACCGCGCGCTCCCGCCAGGGCATGGAATTCCTCGAGAAGATGCTGGAAGGCACCGATCTCGTGCCGATGTCCGCAGGCGGCGGGGGCGGGTACGGGGATTTGGACGCGCCTCTCGAGCCGGGCGCGGCAATCTCCGTCATCCTGATGTCGGGCGACATGGAGATGTTCGCCACCGGCACCGTGACGTGGACCGGCGGCGGCAGGATTCTCGCCTTCGGACATCCGTTCTTCGGCGAAGGCGAGCATTCGATGCCCGTCACCAATTCGTGGACTTACACGGTGGTGGCGAGGGACGTGACGTCGTTCAAGCTTTCCGCGCCCGGCAAGATACTCGGCGCCATGACACAGGACCGGTCGGCGGGCATCTGCGCGGAGTCCGGGCGCAAATCGGCGATGATCCCGCTCAAAATCCGGGTCGAGAACCCCAAGACCGGGTCGGTCCAGTCGTACTCCATGAGCATCGTCGATCACAAAACATGGACCTCCGAGCTCTCCACGTACGCCCTTATCGACGCCTTGTCCAACTCGGAGCCCGGGCCGGAGGGGGACGCGAAGGAAATCGAGCTCGTGTTCAAGCCCAGGGGCCGCGACGAGGTCAGGGTCAAGTCGTTCGTGTCGTCCGGCGGCGGATGGTTCGCAAACTACGGGCTGCTCAGGCCGCTGGAGGCTTATCTCGGGAACCCCTTCGAGGAGGTCCACGTCGATTCCATCTCCATCGACGTCCGGGTGGTGCACGAGGACATGAGGGGGGCGATAGCCGGCGTCACAGTCGACCGCGACGAGTACTATCCCGGCGAGACCGTATCGATGCTGATAGACGTGAAGAAGCCGAAGAAAGGGACCGCGATATTCCCCCTGAAAGTGTTCCTGCCCCTCAATCTGGAGCCCGGCGAGCATTCGCTGGAGATTATGGCGCAGGACGATGTGGAGCCGTACGACGTGCCCGTCATCGAGGACGTGGATACGCTGCTCAGGCAAATCAGGCGGCTGAGCGGCAGGGACTCCAAGAAAATCGTCGCCGTAATCAGGTCCCCTGAATTCAAGCTCCAGCACAAAGGCAAGAGCATGGAGAACGTCCCTTTCTCCGTCCTCTCCCAGCTCCTGCCGACGCTCAAAACAGGGAAGTACTTCATAAAGACGAAAATCATCGAATCGGAAGGCTTTTCGACCGGTTTATACGTGTCCGGCCAGAAGACCCTGAAAATCACGGTTAAGAAAAAAGCCGAATAGACTCTTGAGGATCGGAGAGATGACAAAAAAAATCGCCGTTTTCCTGGCCTTCATGTTCCTGCTGGCAGTGACATGGAGCCTGGCACAGGAGAATCCAGCAACGCCCACGCCGGGCGAAGGCGAGGCCAAACCCGCCGAGGCGAAGCCGGCTGAAGACGAGGCCAAGCCCGCCGAGGGCGAGCAGCCCAAGCCCGCCGAAGGCGAGCAGCCCAAGCCCGCGGAAGGTGAGCAGCCCAAGCCCGCGGAGGGCGAGCAGCCCAAGCCCGCGGAGGGCGAGCAACCCAAGCCCGCGGAGGGTGAGCAGCCCAAGCCCGCCGAGGGCGAGCAGCCCAAGCCCGCGGAGGGTGAGCAGCCCAAACCCGCCGAGGGCGAGCAGCCCAAGCCTGCCGAAGGCGAGCAGCCCAAGCCTGCCGAAGGCGAGCAACCCAAGCCCGCGGTGGGCGAGCAGCCCAAGCCTGCCGAAGGCGAACAGCCCAAGCCTGCCGAAGGCGAGCAGCCCAAGCCTGCCGAAGGCGAACAGCCCAAGCCCGCGGAAGGCGAGCAGCCCAAGCCGGGACCCGTCGAGATTCCGCAGGAGGTCGCCAAGCTCCTTCTCGGTCTCAAATCGACAAAGGCGGAGGAGCGGGAGGCCTCGGCAAAGGCGCTTGCTTCGATGGGCGGCGCATTCATCGAGGTCTTGAAGGCCGCTGCGGCGGCCGAGGCGGATCAGCCCGTTCGGGAGAGGATTATAAGCGTAATCGAGATCATCGAGGACGGCGACGCGGTGAAGTTCGCCGACGGCGCGTATTCCCTGGACGTGCGCGAATGGCAGTCCTCCAGGCTCCTCAAGGCCTTTTTCCGCCACGGCAACAGAATCATCGCCTTCAATCTGGAGAGGGATTCGGTGGTGACGATGAAGGTGGACGGTCTCGCTTTCTTCCAGGCGCTCGATGCGATACTGGCCGAGACCGGCTGTTATCTCTGGGGGGCGGAGCAGTCCATGGGTCCGGGCGTGCGGTCCCTGCCGGAACGGTTCGTGAAGAAGTACTCGCCCATCGCCTCCTACGGCAACGACAGCCGGTTCCAGGTCCTGGGCGTTTCCCGCAAGAGGTCGTTCTATCCCGCGCAGGCCGGATCGGTCGCCCTGAACGGCTGGCTGACCGTGGTTCCGGGAACGAGGATCGAGCCTCAGAGGCGCTTCGGCGGGGCCGCCGAGGCGGAGTATTCCGCGATCGACGACACCGGCGCCGATCTTTCCGGCGGCCTGGCCGTGGTGAGGGAAAGGGGGCCCGGATCGTTCTACGTGAGCCTCGAGCTCAAGGAGCCTGCGCCGGAAGCCAAGAAGATTGCCAAGCTGTCGCTCTCGGTCAAGACCGCGGTATTCGGCAAGAGCGAGCGAATCGCCGTCGAGGGGTTCAGGTCCAAGGCCGGGGGCAATCCCGTGGATTCGGGAAGCGGCGTGGTTTTCAACGTGGTCTCGATAGGCGAGAAGGACATGAAGTTCTCCGCGTCGGGCAGGGGCAATCCGCGGCTGGGTTCCATGGGCACGCTCGCATCGGCCGGCGGCTGCCCCGAGGAGCTGCATTTCACCGGGGCGGACGGCGGAATCATCAAGGCCTCCTCCCACACGCTCCGCATGGACGGGGAGAAGGTCGAATACGAGCTGACGTTCGACGCGCCTCTGCCCGAGTCGCTGACGCTGGTCTACACCGCCCGGTCCGAGAGGCGCGAGGAGTCGCTCTCCTTCGAGGTGGCGGGAGTCCCGCTGTTCGACGCCGTCGAATGACGGAGGTTTTGAGGTCAATCCGATGAAGGGCGCTGCTGTTCTGCTCTTTTTCGCACCGCTCCTGGTTTCGGCGCCGGTCTTCGCCGGCGGGACATCCGTGTGGGAGCTGTCCTCCAAGGAGCATTTCGACGCCGGGACCCTCGAGAAGGTGGTGGTCTTCGCTCCCGGCGGGGTGAGGCTCGGCCCGTCGTTCAGGAAGTTCGAGGTCGAGGAAGTCGGCGTCTGGAGCATATTCATCGCAGGCGACGGGACGATCTACGCCGGCACCGCTAGAACGGGGTCCGTCTACAAGCTCGCGGGAGACAAGATGCAGAGAATCCTCAAGACCGAGGAACTCGCCGTGACCGACATGGCGATGGACGGGCAGGGCAACCTGTACGCCTCGACGATACCCGAGGGCAAGATCTTCAGGATTGCGCCGGACGGCAAGGAATCCGTGTACAGGATACCCGACAGCTTCGCCTGGAAGCTCCTGATTGCTCCCGACGGCAACATCTACGTGGCGTCCGGCCCGGCCGGCAAGGTCTACCTCATGGAGAACGGCGGCGGCTGGATCAAGGAGGTCTTCAAGTCCGACAGGGAGAAGAACATCATATCGATGGCGGCCATGCAGGACGGTTCGCTGCTCTGCGGATCGGCGGAGAACGGCGTGCTCTACAGGATCGAACCGGGCGGCAAGGCCTCGGCGGTCCACAACTTCCCGGAGAAGGAAATCAGGGACATCGCCGTGCACCAGGACTCCGTGTGGGTGGCCACCAACATCTCGCAGAAGGGGTTCAAGCAGGAGGCTTTCGTCGGCGAGCTCGCAGACGTCCTCAGATCCGAGGCCGAGGGCGCGGCCAATCCGGAGGCCAAGAAGGAGTTCAAGAAACTGCTCAACGGCAAGGTCTACCGCATGGACCGGGAAGGCCGTGCCGAGAGCCTGCTGTCCTTCCAGTCGAACTTCGCGCTCTCGCTCGCGGTGACGTCCGACGGGTCCGCGGTCGTGGGCTGCGGCCAGGAGGGCCGGGTCTTTTCCGTGGACGGGGCGGGCAACGTCTTCACTCTCGTGGACCTCGCCGAAGAGCAGGTGATTGCGCTCAAGGCCAGGGCCGGCGAGCTCTACGCCATGGGGACGGGCTACCCCGGGAAGCTCTACGTGGCGGACAGGTCCCCTGCGGAGAGCGGATCGTACCTGTCCGAGGTGCACGACAGCGGATTCCCCGCCGTGTACGGCAACGTCTTCTGGCAGGGCAGAGGCGCGGTGTCCTTCCGGACCCGGAGCGGGAACACCGAGAAGCCGGACGAGACCTGGTCCGCGTGGTCGGAGCCGCTGAAGGAGTCCGATTCGCGGGTCACGAGCCCGAGGGCCAGGTTCTTCCAGTTCAGAATCGAGTTCGGCGAGGACCCCGCCGCGGTGGTCACGCTGGTCAGGGTGTTCTACACGAGGATGAACCAGCGGCCCGCGGTTTCGTCCCTTGTCGTGGGGAAGGAGAAGGTATAGCTGGTCACGAGGCTCGGGGACGAGAAGAGGTCTCTCAAGCTCGCTATAAAGGCGGCCGCCAAGGA
>JBFZBV010000307.1:0-6502 GCA_041308285.1 Planctomycetota bacterium
AACGATTTCGCGTGCCTAGGTTTGAGTAAATAATCAGGGCAGAAATCAGAGCGGAGCAGGGCCATTGAATTCTGCATTCGCAATGACAATCCCGGGATGTTCAAGCGGATTTTCGAGGCACTAGTCCTTCATGCCGCGCTCGGATCCATTTTCATCGTTTCTGGGTGACGCTCCGCGGCATGAAGGACTGTGGTTTTGAAGGAGTTCGGCATGATTGCACGATCAATGGTACTCGCGCTTGCGCTTCTCCCCCTCGCATCGATTCCTGTCTATGCTTCCGGTGAAGGGTTCGCTTCTCACCGCATCTCCATCGGGTCGTTTCCGGCCCAGACTGAGACGGGTTCGCCGGGCGCGGAAGACTCGCAGGGGAAGGCGGAATCGGGCGGTGATACGGGCCTGCCCTGGAGCTCTCCCGCCGCAGGCGCGACCCCATTTCCGAGAGGGACCTTCGAGATTGGGCTCATGACCGGCGCCGTCGGGTTTACCTCGTACCTGGCAGACGGATCGACGCCGGCATGCAATCCTTTTCATTTTTCATCCTCCCATCAAACTTTGTTCAATCCGGTTTCGCCCGGCATCAGCAGTCGGAATCACCCTGGTTCAGCAATGCCGCTGCCTCCAAGCATTCTCCGGGATATCAAGGAGCAGTATAATTTTTTCGCGTCAAAGAGCACTTCGCAGATCCTGCGAGAGCGGAGCGAAGCCCGCCCCGCCTACGCATGGCGGCCGATCCGAGGGCGGAGCAAAGCCCGCCGAAGCTTATTCCTGCGCATCAGAGCAGAGGCGGGGCGGGTTCCACTCCGTCCTTGCTGGAACGTCCAGACGAAGGCGGGGAGGGCATTTTTTCGCACCGGAGGTGCGGTTTTTTCGCCCTGCTTCGCTTGTGGGCTATGGCTAGAGCTTCGCAGGGCATTTTTTTCGCGCCCTCGGGGCGCGGAAAAAATGGAGGATAGGGGATTCGAACCCCTGACCTCTTGAATGCCATTCAAGCGCTCTCCCAGCTGAGCTAATCCCCCTGGTGAGAGAGAAACTAACAGACCAAGGCACCGGAGTCAACCTGAAAAGCCCCCCCGCCGGCCGGCGGGATTGCAGGCTACATCTCGAACCAGTCCTTGGGCTTGAAGTTCTTCTCGAAGGTCCAATGGCAGGCCTTGGCCTTCCTCACGAAGAACGGGGCCAGGATCCCGTCGCCCTGCTTTTCCACGGCCGGCTTGAGGAACGTGAACTTCTTGAGCACCGCAGCCTTGACCTGCTTGTCCTCCACGAACTCCGCAGTGCCTGAGACCCGCAGCTGCTCGTTGGTCTTCTGGCAATAGTAGCAGAGTTCCACCTTGGGGTTCGCGAGCAGCTGCATCCACACGTCCTTGCCCTTGCCCGTGTTGAAAAGCAGACCCGACGAGTCCGCGCGGACCGTCAAGAACGCCCTCACACGCGGCGCGTTCCCTTCCGCAGTCGCCACGAAGGCTATGGGATTGTCGTTGATGAACTTCAGAGCCGTTTCCTTGTTCATGGTCCCTCCTTTCCGCGGAATTATAGCATGCCGGCCGGGAAAATCCCTGCAGAGCCCAGTCCTCTGCGCCCATTTCCCGTGCCGAAGCCAAAACGAACGTGTAGAATCACATTTCCAGGCTCAATCGGCGTCAGAGGCGGAATCATGGCCGGAAGTGCGGCATTCAAGCGCGTGGCAGGGGCGGTCGCGGGTTTCCTGAAACAGGGCGTTACGCCCCGCAAGCTGGCTGCGGCAATGGCGTTCGGCGTGTTTCTCGGCCTCTTCCCCCTGCCCGGCACCACCACGGCCATGTGCGCGGTCTTCGCAGCAGTGTTCAGGCTCAACCACGCGGCCATACAATTCTTCAACTGGCTGGTCTACCCGGTCCAGCTCTTGCTCGTGGTCCCGTGGTTTTTCGCAGGGAACGCCTTGTTCGGGCCGGCGCAGGAAACCCTCCGCGATGCCGAAATCCGGAGCGCCATGGATTCGGGCGCCTTCAACCTCGCAGGAACCATGGGCAGCTTGACCTTCAACGCGATTCTGGCGTGGGCCGCTGTCTGCCTCGTTCCGGCCCTCCTCCTCTTCTTCGCGCTGGTTCCCATCCTGACGCGTTTCCCGCGCCGGGCGCCCGCCTCCCTGCCTGCGGAACCCGGGCAGAGCGCAGGCTAGGGGTTTCATCTTGGCGCGGAGCGGTCCCTGTCTTATCATCCATGAAGTCCGAACATGCTTTATTGAGGGATAGGGCTGATGCGCAATTCGATTCCGTTCCTCCTTGTCGTATTCGCCTGCGGAGCCGCAATCGGACTCGGCGGCGGCATGGTAATCTCCGGCCGCGGAGGGCCGAACGACGACCAGCTTCTCCCCGCCGCTCCGTCCGACTCGGCGCAGCAGCCGGCCCCCGGCGCAGCGCCGTCCCCTGCGCCTGCAGGCACCGGCGAAACCGCCGGAGCCAAGCCGGCCGCGGACGATTCCGACGCGCTCATGAAGGCCCTCCTGGCCGTCAACACGCCCAAGTTCGAGGGCGGGGCCGGCAGGATCACAGGCAAGGTGGCGACCGCCACCGGCAAACCGGTGCAGGGCGTGCTCATGCGCGCCACCCGGGCGGACGGGTCCTCCGGCAGGACGAAACGTTCCTACGACGGGTCCCCGCCCGAGGACCAGGACCTCGAAATGCAGGTGAGGGACCTGGTGAGAAGGCACAGGATGGACAACGCGACCAGGCAGGAGGTTTCCACGGACGAGAAAGGCGCATTCTCCCTCGGCGGGCTCGGCGACTGCGAATACTGGGTCTCGGCCTTCAAGAAGGGCTTTGAGATCCAGCAGAAAAGCCGGTCGCGCAAGGGGACCTGGAAGCCGGGCGAAGTCGTGGAATTCATCGCAGCGGCAATCATCGAAATCAGGGTGGACGTTCTGCGTCCGGATGGGAGCAGGGCCGAAAAAGCCGACATCGAAATCAAGCACAAGGCGGTTCGCGACAGCTGGAGCGGCGGGTCCGAGACGGCGTGGAGCCGCGAAAACCCGTGCATATACCTCAGGCCCGGAGCGTACGTGTTCATAGCCGAGTGCGAGGACCTCGGCGGCCTCAGGTCGGCCGAACAGGAAGTGAACGTGGACGAGGGCGCCGCCCCGCCCGAAGTGACCCTCACGCTCAAGGAGCCAATCGGCATCAAGGGCCGCATAGTGGCGCCCGAAGGCATGGATCTCAAGAACATCTGGATGAAATACATGGCGGTCTCGTCATCAGACACGCCGGATCTCAAGATACTCGTCATGCAGGGCAAGTTCCTCCAGATGATGTCGGAAGGCGACCTGACGTTCACCGTCAAGGACCTGGTCCCGGGCACCTACCTCGTGGGAGTCCTCCTCGCGTCACAGCGCGTCATCGCCCACTGCACTGTCCAGGTCGTCGACCGCATGGCCGAGGCCGTGCTCACTGTCCAGCCTTTCAAGCCCGAGGAATATGTCATCGTGCGCGTGTTCGACCCTGCGGGAAACCAGATGACGGATGTGAACTTCGAAACGGGTCTCTTCTCCCACGGCCACGGGTTCACCACCGGCGCGTCGTCCATCGCCCAGAAAGACGGGTCCTTTCTGGTGCTCAACTACAAGCACTGGGATGAATCCATGATGAATCAGCAGGAGAAAGCGACGCGATACCTTCTCAAGGCCGCATGCCCGAAGTACGGGTCCAAACAGGTCGAGTACGACCCGGCCGCCACGCGCGAACTCACGCTCAAGTTCCAGAACCCCGCCACGCTCGAGGTGACCGTGGCTGGCTACCGCGACAGCGAATTCGTGGGAAAACTCCAGGTGCAAATCAAGCAGAAGAAGGCCAAGGAGGAGGAAGAGGAGGCGGTCGACGTCGGCTCGAGGTTCGGCGACATGCAGGAAGGCCTCGACGCGGAGGGAAAACTTACCGTCGGCCCTGTCGAGCCTGGCGAATACGAGATTGATCTCATGCTCAACACCGGGGAGAGCTGGGGAGGCCGGATCCCAATCCGCAAGACGCCGGTGACCCTCTCCACGGGCGCGAACACCGCCACGCTCAGGATCCCGCCCCTGTACCAGCTCACTGTGACCTTCGAGAAAGCCGTCAAGGGCGAGCACATCATGCTCGGCCCTGCTTCGGAGAAGCGGCGCTGGGGCGGCTGGGGCGTGCAGAAGCAGATGAGCGAGGACGGGAAAGTCGTGTTCGAGAAGCTGCCCGAGGGCACGTACAAGATTCAGAAATGGACCGGGGCCGACGCGGGATCCATGGAAATCACGCTCCCGGGCCAGTCGTCGGTCGCGTTCAAGCCCAAGCCGGTGAACGCCCTCCGCGTCGTCGTCAGCGACTCCGCGGGGGTGCTCGGCAGGGCGGGGCTGCAGACCGGGGACCTAATAATCGGGCTCGACGGCACCGAGTTCAAGAACATGGCGCACATGCAGATGCTGCTGTACACCTCAATGGGCAAGGAGAAGGCCTCGCTCATGCTCCTGCGCGGCGGAGCCCGCAAGGACGTCGACATCGAGACGGCGAAACTGTTCAACCCCGGCGGCGAAGACCAGCTCGGCGGCGACATCCAGGAGACATCCAGAGAGTGAGAAGCCTCCGGCTTCACCATTTGACTCTTTTCCGGGAGTTGTACGGCTGTCCGCGGGCGGGGGTGCCCATCGGAGTCCGGGAGGCTGTTTGAGTCGAGAGCATCATTAGCTTCCGGCTTCGGAATGCTTTCGGGAGGAACCGCTTTGAAAATCGGTTCCCCCGAACCCCCTCCTGAAACTTTTTCTTGATGCGCCTTTTGCGCGATTGCGATTACACGGAGCCAGAAATCTTATGCGCGGTACACAAGGATTCCCGGCACTGCACTCCCACCCAATCGCGCACAAGGCGCACTTTCAGGCGAAGCAAGACGCTTGCGAATGTATAGCCACTTCGGCATGTTTACAAGTGGCTCGGCGGGCTTGCTTCGCCTGTTGGTCGGAGCGTGGGCTACGCAGGCTCTTCGAGACCCTCGCCCTCCCCGCTTCGCCTTCGGTTCTGTTGCGGCGGGAGGCGGGCCTTCAAGAGGCGAGATGAATCAATCGATAATCAACGGCCAACGATACTGCTTGCTGGATTCTTCAGATTCCCTCTCGGGGAAAAGGCTTCGAGACGCATTGAATCGGAGTGTATATTGTCCGTGTCCGTAAGCAGTTGGAAAGGGGAGAAGGCAATGACGAAGTCGTTTCTAGCGGCTGCGCTGGCCGCTGCGGTCATGGCGATTGCAGGATGCGGTACGAAGGCTTCGAATGCGCCCGAGGCCGTTCCGCCGCCGGCTGTGAAGGCCACCCAGGCGAGGGCGTTCGAGTTCCGCAGCGGCGGGGCCTTCCACATCGAGGGGTTCGGGGAATGGATTCTCCAGTTCGGCAGGGAAGGAAACCTGTTCCTCAAGCACGTCGTCCGGGACGAGGTCAAATACGCGGGCAATTTCACCGCCGCCAAGGACGACCTCGCACGCCTGTGGGAACTGGTCGACGCCGCAGGATTCGACGCCATGCGGTCCTCCACCCGGCCCGGAGTGCCGGACGAGGCCAAGTACGTGTTCAAGAGCGCCAAGGGCAAGGACTCCCGTACAGTGGAAATCTGGAAGAACGACGCGCTGCGCGAAGACAAGGTCAGCGCCCTGGTCGATTTCCTCGCAGGCCTCGTCACGAAATACGCGAAACAGACTCCCGTGCTCAAGTGAACGGAGGGAAAGATGGCCGGGATCATATTCTTCAGGACGACGGATCTCAATCGTATCGTGGATTTCTACGCGCGCGAAATCGGCATGAGCATATGGCTCGAGCAGGCGGAGTGCACGATTCTGGCGCACGGCAACATGCTGATTGGGTTCTGCTCAGGCTCGACCGCGGAGACCCAGGGCGTAATCACCTTCTACTTCCCCCTCAAGGCCGGCGTGGACGCCATGTACGCGAAGTTCAAAGCCTCCGCCCGCGGCGCCCCTGCGGAAAACCCCAGGTACCGCATCTACAACTTCTTCACGTCCGATCCGGAAGGCAGGACCGTGGAGTTCCAGGCCTTCCTGCACCCCATGAGCCTCAACTCCGGGGCCGACGAGGCGTTGACATGCCGGAGGAGCACGAGGGCCTTCCTGCCCGAGAACGTTCCGGACGAGACCCTGGGGAAAATCTTCAATCTCTGCAGGTTCTCGCCCACGTCCAACAATTCGGAGTCGTATTACTTCGTGGCGGTGCGCGACCGCGGCCGCGTGGAGGCGCTCGCGTCCCTCCGCGGCAAAGTCAGCGGGCCGATAAAGGCAGCGCCGCTCGCGGTCGCCGTCTGCGCCGACCCGGGCAGGTCCGGCGCGCACGTCCAGGACGCGTGCATCGCGGCGTACCATTTCATGCTCGCAGCCCATGCCAACGGCCTTGGCACGTGCTGGATCGCCGCCATGGACAGGCCCGAGGCAAAGGAAATCCTGGGCGTGCCGCAAAGCCACTACGTGGCCACCGTCACGCCGCTCGGGTTCCCCGCGGAGGTTACCAAAG
>JBFZBV010000308.1:0-8487 GCA_041308285.1 Planctomycetota bacterium
ACAACGTCCTTTTCAGGATTCTCAGGGTCTTCACCGGGAAGAAAAAAGCCATGCCCAGGCTCATGAGGGATTGGTAGGCGGCAGGGCGGACTCGGGTCGGCTATTGCGGCCGAATCGCCAATCCGGGTAGAATTCCCCCTGCAGTAGGTATTTCATCGGCGGGTCGGCCACATGTACGAAACTCAGGGCATCAGACTATCGGAATTCTCCAGGTCCAATTCGAAGCTCTCCCTTGACGAGTTCAAGTCGACCTACACGAAGCCGTTTCTCCTGGTCGAGAAGGCGGCGGACGGCAATGCGGAAAACATCGATACGGTTTCCCCTGCGGACGACGCGGTCTTGACGAAGACGACTTTCGCCGAAGCCAATCCCATCAACGCTGACGAGCAGTACGTGTTCCAGATTGACAAGCCGGGAGGCACCCAGTTCTCCAGGATGGTCAACGTAGGCAGGACCAGGAACAACGACATCATGATAAACCACAGCTCGATTTCGAAGTTCCATGCCTTCTTCAAATACGATTCCGCCTTCAACACGTACGCGATTACGGATGCGGGATCCAAGAACGGGACCTCGATGAGCGCGAAGGAGTTGAAGCCTTACAAGTCCGAACCCATACAAAGCAGGCAGGTGATAATCTTCGGGAAGTCAATCAGGGCGATATTCCTCCTGCCCGAGGATTTCTACAGGTACCTGGGCGTACAGAGAAAGATCTACCACATCCCCTAGGAAGCGTTCCGCTTCAGCAATTGTCTCTGTTCCGGGAACCGTGGGGCAGTTCAGGCCCCGGGGTGCCCATCGAAGGCAGAGAGCCTGTTCGAGTCGAGATGATTTGGAAGCGTTCCGCTTCAGCAATTGTCCCTGTTCCGGGAGCCGTGCGGCAGTTCAGGTCCCGGGATGCCCGCATGCGAAGCAGGGGCACGCGAATCGTCCTCACGCGTCGGCCGGCGCATGCGATCCCGAACCGGCGGAAGACAGCCTGAAGACGGTTTTCCCGGCCGCGGCCTCCTCCGCCATGAACCTGAACGACAGGCCGGATTCGGCGGCTTTCGCGATGCAGGCCAGCAGCCCCATGCCTCCGCCCCCGGTGAATGAGGGCAGCCAGTACATCCCGTCCTGATCCCGCGTTCCGGCTCTCCTCTCGATGACGAGGGCCTTCGTCTCCTCGTAGCGTTCGAAACGAGCGGCGACTTCCCGCAGGTCGCCGGGGCTCGGCGGCACAGGGGACGCGACGTCGACCTCGAATGAGCCGTCGCCCGGAATCCGGCACGCGACGGTTATGCCGTGCGGGAAATCGAACACCCCCGCCTGCCTGAATTTGCCGGCCTGGCTGAGCCGCAGGAACTCGGAGAGCCGCATTCCGAGCGCCTGCTCCACCCTCGCGCCCATGGGGTTGACTGGGTGGGATTCGAGCCGCTTCAGGCACGCATCGCCCCACAAGGGGTTCGCTTTGAAGACGGAGAGAAGTTCCTCCCGCGAAGCGCCGGTCCTTTCAATCAGCGCGTGGCTGAAGAGGGCATTCACCGCATTGGTCGCCAACTCCATGAGAATCCATCGGACGGCGTCGATTTTTCGCCCGCCCGCGCGGGATTCGAGGAACGAGATTGCGGGATTAAGCTCCTCGTTTATCGCGCGGACCACCTCGTCAGGATGAGGGTTCCAGGCGTCCTGCAGGACGTTCGATAGGTCCACGGCAAGTTCCATGAAGAGATTGGAGCGCTCGATGAAGACGCCTCCTCTGCGAAACGCAGGCTTTCCCGGCTCGCGATTCGGGCCGATTTCGCGACCGAAGGGAAGTACTCGGCAAAAGCGATCGAAGCCGGCGACAATACGGAATCCAATCTATCACTCGCCCAGGCCGGCGGCCACGGGGAAAAACCGCTGCCGGAAGCGGTGCTCCGCCGGCTGCCGTCGAAAGGAAAAAGGGTCGGGGCTTCATTCCAGCTCGAATGCCTTCCTGGCTTCTTCGGCGGCTTTCCTGTTGGCTTCGGAGGACCAGGCTTCTTCCGGATGGAAATCCAGATGGCGGCCTGCGGCGGCTTCCAGCACGTCCGCGACCTCCTGCCTGAAGAAGACGGGCGGGTCGCCTGACAGGAACAGGAGCCCGAGCCCGGCGCCTTTCTTCCTGTCCTTCGCGATGGCGGCGGTAACGAGGTCGACCCTCTCCCCGGGGTCCTCGACGCCGCCGAAGGGGTCCGTCTCTTTCGAGCCGGCGGAAGCGCCCGGGGAGGGCGGCAAGGACGATTCCCCGATTCCGGGAGGAGAGCCGCCGTGGCTGTGCGCATGGTGCTCCTCCTTGGGCCAGGCGAAGCCGATGAGGGCCATGAGCGCGAAGAAGGAAGCGAAACCCGCGATCGCCAGCGCCACCCTGACCAGCGCCCTGCCGACGGACCCGGATCTCGCGACGTACAGGCACCCGGCCATCGCGAGAATGGTCGCGCCGTAGGCGCCGATTACGGAAGGCCCGGTGGGAAGGTCGGCCGCATAGGACAGCCACAGGCCGGCGGAGGTCACCGCCACGCCCATGCCCCAGCCGATGAAGAGCTGGGTCCTCAGGCTGTCGGACACGGCTATGGCGACGATGGCTGGAGCCACGAGGAACACGAAGACAATCAGCACGCCGGCCGTGTCCACGGAAAGCGTGATGACGACGCCGAAGGTCAGGTAGAACAGGAAGTCCCAGAGCCTGACGTTCACGCCGCGCGCGTAGGCTTCCTCGGGATTGTCGGATATGAGCATGAACTTCGCGCGGAAGACGTAGTGGAAGGCGCCGACGGCCGCGTACACCCCGGCAGCCAGCGCTATCGACGGCCATTTGACCCAGAGGATTGACCCAGTCAGAATCTCCTTGAGGTGCTCGGCCCCGTGCGGAGCCTTGTCGATGAGAAGGATGGCCGTGGCCGCGGCGATTGCGTATACGAGGCCGATTATCGCCTCCTGCGGTATCTTCCCCTGCCTGAACCTGCAGAGCGCGAACACGGCCGCAGCGGCTGCCGTGAGCATGGCCGAGAATACGTACGCCCCGGCCGTGTGCGGCGCGATTCCGAACAGGAACGCGACGAGCGTCCCTATGGCCGCAATCTGAGCGAGGGCGAGGTCCACGAATATCACCTTGCGCTTCACCACGTGCACGCCGAGATAGGAGTGTATGCCCACGAGCACGAGGCATTCGCAGAAAGCCGGCAGCATCAGCATGAGGACGTCGAGGGTTTTCATGGGCGCGCTATTCCTTCAAGATTCCGGTCTTCTTCGCGGCCGCGACCAGGCGGTCCGTCCAGCAGTCCACGAGCTTCCAGTAGTCGTCGACCCCCTCCTCGCCGCCGACGAACATGGGCACCACGACGGGCTCGCCGCCGACGGAGTCGGCTGCGTCGCGCACGTGCTTCTCGTTGAAATAGTTCACGGCGAGTATTATCCGCACGTCGTTCCTCTTCATGCTCTCAATCAGATCCGCCGTGTGCCTCGGCGAGGGCGGGATTCCGGGCTTGGGCTCGATGGTGCCTCCGTCGGCCAGGCCGAAGATGTGGAAGAAGTAGACCCAGTTCTTGTGGTAGGTCGCCACCGCCTTCCCCCTGAGCGGCAGCATCTTCTCCATCCACCCGCCCAGGTATCCGGCCAGCGGGCGCTTCGGCGTGCCGTAGGTGTTCTTCTCGAGGAAGGACATGAGCTTCCCCTTCTCCGCCAGCTTGCAGAGGGTCGGTCCGCCGATGAGCTCAACGAGCTTCTGCCCGAAGAGGCGCCTGTCGACCTCGTCCTGGAACTTCTTGAGGTTCGCCGCGTAGAAGTCCCTGCCTTCCGTATCATTGGCCGAGAGGCCTTCGGCGATGTTCGCGGCCGCGGTCTTCATGAGGATGGGGCTGGTCGTGACGTGGGGATTGCCGTAGATGTGGACGTGGCCTTCGGATGCCGATAAAGCGTCGGGCTTCTCGAGCAGGTTCATCCCGTGCGCGGCCGCCACGTATCCGGGAGCGCCGCTTCTCACGCGCGTGTTGCCCGACTTGTCTATTACGGTGGGGAGCCACAACTCGAGGTCGAGCCCCGTTTCGACCAGCACGTCCGCCTCGGCCACCATCGTGGCGAAAGAAGGCTTCGGCCTTATGAAGTGCGCGTCCTGGTTCCCCTGGACTATGTGCCTCACGCTGACCCTCGCCCCGCCCACCGTCTTCGCGAGGAAGGCGTAGTCCGGGAGAGTGGCCACTACTTCGAGAGGATCGCCTTCCGACCCGGACGCCGTGGAAAAGGCCGCCAGGGAGAAGAGCAGTCCCGTGAATGCGGATTTGAACATGGTGATTCCCTCCTTAACGGTTAATACCTCTCGTGCTTGTGCGGCCCGATGGCGAACACGACCTGGAGCGTCACGGAATGCTCCGGCCTGCCCATGGACCTGTTGCCGCCCATGTAGTCGTACTGAAGGTGGAAGCGGACGAACGGGCTCTGCCACCACGTGGCGTAGACCGCGCCGTGCACCTTGAAGGCTTGCTTGTCCGCGGTCGCGTGGGGTTCGAGCCCGGCGCCGGGCCAGCCCGCGTAGGCCTTGAAATCCGGCTCGTATAGCCCGCCCTGGAGGCCGGCTTCGATTGTGCGGTCGAGCTTCCAGTGCAGAATCGTGGTGAATCCCCACGCGTTGACCTGGTCGCGGCCGGACCCGTCGGGCGCGAGGATTTCGCGGTTGAGAGTGTAGATTTCCGTTCTCCACTCGAAACAGAAATACCTCATCTTCGAGGCAGGCTCGTAGTTGAGGGTGAACTCGATGCATGTGACGGCGGCCCAAAGGCTCTTCCTGTCCTCCTCCAGCCCCGCGCCATGGTCCACGAGCCAAGAATCTCGCCAGCCCGCGAGGCCGGTCACGGCAGCCTCGAAATAGGTGCTGTCGGAAAGGTCCCAGTAGCTCTTGTACCTGAGCAGCGTCGCGGGCGTGGAAAGGGCGTTGCCCGCGAAGAGCGAGGGGTTCTGCCCGTTGGTCACCTGCAGGCAGAGCTCCTGCGAGGACGCCCACAGGGGTGGGGCCTTGAAATCGAAGGACAGGCCGATTTGGTTGAGGCCGCCGTTACCGAATATCATGCGGAGCGCCATCGGGAAGTCCAGCTGGTCGAGCGCGGGCTTGTGCCAGCGGTTGAGCGTGCCGAACTGCTGCCTGAACTTGCCGGCCGTGATGCTCAGGCCTTCAAAGACGCCGATGCGGGTCATGTAGGCTTCCCCGAGTTCGGCCCCCACGGCGCTCACCGGGATGGCAGCCTTGAACCGGGTGTAGGGGTCGACGTATCCCTCGAAGTGCAGGCCCACGCCGCGGAACACGAAGTCCCCCCTTTTCCATTCGTCCGATCCCTCGGCGTGTGTGAATGTGTAGAACAAGTCCCCGACTGCGCTGATTTCCGGGTTCAGCGCCTGGAGCGAAAGCGCTCCGGACTTGAAGACCGTTCCGGCGCCCTTTCCGGCCGGGGTTCCGGCCCCTTCGCCCTCTTCTTCGCTTGCGGCCTCCTCTGCGAGGCGCCGCAGGTCGTCGTCTTCGGTCCCCCGGCTCTTGCCGGCCCGGCCGGCCTTAAGCGAATCGATTTCCGCCTTCAGCTTCGCGAGTTCCTCCTCGAGCTTCGAAATCCTGGACTCGTCCTGCCCAGAGGCGGGGATTGCAGTGAACGAGACCGCGAGGAATAAAAGGAAAACAAGTAACGCGTTATTGCGCACGGTCAACCTCCGATTCGAAAATCGGTGCAGCCCGCGAACGGCATGTGCATGACGCGGGCGTCATCCGTTTCAGGAAATGCTGGTTCAGAGGGAATAGCGCAGATTTACGCGGGAGGGGAACGCGCGGTCACGCGGAGTGCGCGCAGCGCCCGGGGGAGGATGCAAGGCGCCGTGAAGTAGTCTTCCGGGCCAAATTCGGGCGAGCAGATGATGGGAACGTGGAAGGTCGTGGTCAGCCTGAACTGCTTCAGGAATTCGCATGCGGGGCAATAGGGGTCTTCCCCTGCCTCCGGCAGGGCCTCCAGCCCGTGGTGGTCGTGTACGGTGCAGCCGTAGAGGGCGCAGCCGCAGGCGATGCGGACGTGCGCAGGGTCGCCGTGGACGTGCGGCGTTGCGCAGGTGCACCTAGAGCCGGCGGAATGCGTGTGTATCCCGGCCAATCCAAGCGCGAGCGCGCCGAATACGGCTGCGAGCAGGGCCGCAGCGCCTCTTTTACCCTTCGCATTCATCATCGCCGGCATAATAGTCACTTCGTCAAAATGTATGCAAAGAAATTCCGCGTTCCACGCGCGCAGCGCGTGGATAACCCGGACGAGCCCAACCTCTCTGGTTCCGGCTCGTCCGGGTTATGAAGCGCCCGTGGAGGAGTCAAGGGCCAAGGCGGCGCCGGGCGAAGGGCGTATCATGCCCGGACGGCGTTCTGGTACAATCCGTCATGCCGGCATGGGCGGCATAGCGGTCTGAGCCGGCAAATCCGGGATTGGAGGAAGGCAAGATGGCTCGCGCGGCGGCATTGATGTCGATGGTTATAGTCCTGTCCCTGGCGCCTTTCGCCGGCGCTGCCGGGGGCCCGGATGGGGTTTCCGCGCCGGGCGAGCTTCTCGTGAAGTTCCGCGACTCCGCGGCGCCCGAGGCGGTCCGGGCGGGCCTTGACCTGCTGCCCGGCACCAGTGTGCTCCGGCGCTACGACGCGGCGCTGAGAAGGGCCGGGATGAACGGGTTCTTCTCGGGCCGGCTGGTCCGGGTGAAGCTTCCGCACTGGATTGACGTCGACAAGGCCGCGGCCGCCCTGCGCGGACTTGCGGCCGTGGAATACGCGGAGCCGAACTACGTCGTCAGGTCATGCGCTGTGCCGGACGACACGCAGTACGCGACCCAGTACGCGCATCAGGTCATCCAGTCCGAGAGCGCATGGGACCTGAGGACGGAGGCGAAGACCGCCGCCGGATCGGACGTGGTGGTCGCGGTGCTGGACACCGGCTGCGACTACAACCACGAGGATCTCGCGGCCAACATCTGGACGAATGCAGGCGAAATGGGAGACGACGGCGCAGGGGGGCAGAAGGAGACGAACGGCCTGGACGACGACGGCAACGGGTACGTCGACGACTGGCACGGGTGGGATTTCTTCTGGGGCGACAACGACCCCATGAGCGAGAACAGCGGCATCTTCGACCACAGCACGCACTGCTGCGGGATAATCGGCGCCAGGGGCAACAACGCGCTGGGCGTTTGCGGCGTGTGCTGGCGCGTGAAGGTGATGGTGCTCAAGTTCGAGGACGTGGACGACACGGGCACGGTCGCGGACGCGATAGAGGCCATCCAGTACGCCACGTCCTTCGGGGTCCGCATCATGAGCAACAGCTGGGGCGTTTACGGGGGCAAGAGCCAGGCGCTGACGGACGCGATATCCGCGTCGGGCGCGCTCTTCGTTGCGGCCGCGGGCAACGACGGCACGGACAACGACCAGACCCCGTTCTACCCCACGAGCCTGCCCTGCGCGAACATCCTGTCGGTCGCGGCGAGCACGTCGTCGGACACGCTCACGTCGTGGTCGTGCTACGGGCGCAACTCCGTGGACATCGCGGCGCCGGGCAACGCAATCCTGTCCACCACGCGCGGGAACACTTACTCCTCATGGAGCGGGACGTCGATGTCCGCGCCCTTCGTGGCGGGGTCGGCCGCGCTGCTGCTCGCGGAATACCCGGGGCTGACCACGGCGGAGCTCAAACACAAGCTCCTCGCCAGCTCGGACCGGATTGCGGCCTGCGCGGGGAAGATGACCGGCGAAGGCAGGCTCAACCTGTCCAGGGCAATCAGGCCCGTCGTGGGCACCCCTGCGCTGTCGGATCCCGGATACTGCGACAACGACGGGTCCTACCGGCTTGCCTGGTCTGCCGCGGCGAACGCGGACCATTACGAGGTGCAGGAAGGGCCGGTCGCGGATTCGGTCTCGGACGGCGCGGAATCGGCCGGCGGGCCGTGGATTCTGAACGGCTTCTCGCGCAGCAGCGCGGCCGCGAACAGCGGCACGTACTCGTACTTCTCGGGCAACGCAAACAACCTGAGGAACACGATGGTCTTCCAAAGGCCCCTGCTGGTGCGCGCCGGCGGAAGGATATCGATGGCGACTTCATACAACGCCGAGACGGACTACGACTTCTGCACGCTGGACGCCTCCGAGGATCAGGGCCACCACTGGAACATGCTCAAGATATTCAACGGCCCCTACACGACGTGGCGGCCCGTGGAGGCCGACCTCTCGGGCTTCGAAGGGAAGGAGATCCTCGTCAGGTTCAGGTACGTCACGAACGCGAGCGGGACCAGCGGCGGGTTCTACGTGGACGACATCTCGATTGAGAACGCCGAGTTCGCGGACTGGGCGGTGCTCACCGGCACGGAAACCGCCACGTTCCTCGACCTGACGGGAAGGTCCGACGGGACGTACAGGTACCGGGTCCGGGCTCTCGACGCGGCGGGAATCTTCGGACCGTGGAGCGCAGAGCAGGAAATCACCGTGTTCAC
>JBFZBV010000309.1:0-6467 GCA_041308285.1 Planctomycetota bacterium
GCTCGCCGAGGCGGCCGCGCTGAGGGCGGAGTCGGCCATGGAGGAGATAAACTCGCTGCGCGACGAGAGGAACATGATTGAGCAGGAGAGGGACCGCTACAGGACGATGCTCGAGAACCGCGGCGCCGGAGGGGACGCGGCGAAGGAAATCGATTCGCTCAAGGGGAATGCCGCCGGGGGGGACGAAGCCGGGCTGGAGAAGGTCGTCGAGGCCCTGAAGGGCCGGATTGGGGAGCTGGAAACGGAACTGGACCAGAAGGAAGACGAGATGGAGAAGCTCAAGAACGAGTCCGCGCCCTGACCCCGCCCGTCCGGCGGGCCGGACCGGAGCATCCCGTCATTCCCCCTCCTCCTTCTGGGAGAGGGCGTTCTTAATCGATGTGATGACGTTCGCTGAAAGCCCGCCTTTGTCGAGCGCCTGCCTGAACGCCTTGTTGATGCCCTCTATTTCGCAGGTCACCAGGTAGATTTTCCGGTCTATCTCCTCCCATGCGTCCATGAGGGTCAGGTATTCGACGAACAGGTGCTCGCGGTGCGTGAGGAGCTCAACCGCCTGGACGTCGGTCCTGATGAAAGGCGGCTCCTTCGCCGCAGGCCGGGGGGGCTTGGGGCTCCCGGGCGGTTCGCCGGGCAGCTCTGGCGTTTCTTTCATGATTCGTCTCCACACCCCGGGCCGATCCGGGTCGTCGTCCCCGTCCGGAACGTGCCGGACGAAGTCGGCCGTGAGATCATATCCGGGCCGCGCGGGGATTTCAATGCGCCATGGCGCGCGGAGCGGTTCGGCGCCCGGCCCCGGGCCGCGGCGCCACCTCACACGTTGAAGCGGATTTCGATAATCGTCTCATCGGGGACGGGGAAATCCCGGTCCACGAGCTTCACGAGCCCCTTGGTGCGGGCCTCCTGCATGCCGTGGACCTTCATGATGTCCGCATAGCTGACGAGCTCCGCCTTGATGAAGCCCCTGGCGAGGTCCGAGTGGATTTTCCCGGCGCAGGTCACCGCGTCGGCGTTCTTCCGGACGAGCCACGCACGTACCTCGTCGGGCCCTACGGTGTAGAAGAACATCGAATCCGCCTTGCCGAGCACGGCCTTGCAGACGGCGTTCGGGTCGGAACCGTCCGGCAGGACGGCGGTCGGCTTCATGCTCAGCGGGCTGAGCGTCCTCACGAATCCGAGTTCCGCTTCTTCCATCCGCATGTCGCAGACCGGCTTCTGGTTCTCGAGCTCCGCCATGCATTTTTCGAGAGCCCTCTTCTCCGCGGGGTCCTGGACCCTGGACAAGCGGCTTTCGATTTTCTCCATGTCGAGTATCAGGAGGTCGAGGATGCCGTTCGCCGACGCGGCTGCGGCGTCGGCCGATGCGAAGTCCGCGCCGACGAACTCGAATGTGTAGGGCACGAGCTTCTTGGGCTTGAACTTCGCCGCCAGGTCCGTGAATATCCTGTCTTCGTACTTGAACTTGCCTGCTGGAAGGTCGAGGCCGGCGGAGGCGATTTTCATGACGTCGAGCTCCACATGACGGCTGACAGCGCCGGGCGGGGGCGGAGGGAGGCCGGACACGGCCTCGAAGCCCTGCCGCCCGCCTGCGGGCGGCGGCGCCCGCGGGCGGTCAAAGGGCGGGATGATATTCGGGGATTAGGCGGGATGCAACACAAATCCCCTGGAGGCCGGCGGGTCGCACGGGCTCCTCACTCGTTCTTCGACATTTTGGAGAGCATCTCGAAGTACTTCTGGATCAGGTCCTCGTATTTCCTGGGCTTGGGGAAATCGTCGGGGTGGACGATGTCGTTGAAGATTTTCGGAGGGAGAGTGCCCCATCTCCCGGATCCGTCGGCCTTCCTGGCCGGGTCCACCGGCACCTCGGGCTTCTTCTTCGGGGTATAGCTCTTGTCCGCCTGGCCGGCCTTGGGGCTCTCCTCCTCCCCGCCGCTGGCGCCGCCCTTGGATTCGTCCTTCTGCCCCATCTTCTCGAGCTTGTCGTCCTTCTGCGCTCCGTCCTTCTGCTGCCCCTTCTCTTCCTTCGGCTTCCCGGCCTCGGGCGTTTCCATCTCGCTCTGCCCCTGGCTCTCGGAGAGTTCGGCCGAGTCGAGGAACTTCTGGAGGCTCGCGACTATCTCGGACATGCGCTTCTGGACGTCGTCCATCATCCTGGACAGGTCCTTGACGGCTTTCTCCTCGGCGGAGACGGCGTCGGGCGCCAGCTTCTCGAGGTCTTCGGTGATTTTCTTCTCCGCCTCGGACCCCTTCTCGAGGGACATCCTGGCGAGGAGCTTTTCCGCGACCTGCATCTGGGCGAGGATTTTCTTGAGCGCTTCAATCGGGTTCTCCTCGCCCTGCGGCTCCTGCGCGAAGGAGGCGACGGCGGGCGCGAGAACCAGCGCGGCGGTGAGCAAAGGCTTCCAGAACATGGCTACCTCCTCGGGCTATGCCCGGCAATCCCGGCGTCTTGCGGTTGAAACGCCGTCCGCCGCGGGGCGGACCGCGCCTGCGCCGCATTCCGGCTCGGGCGGTTATTTCCTGCTTCCTTCGGATTCGCGCGCATTGGCTTCGACGAACTCCTTGAGAATCTGCGCGATATCGCCCTGCTCGTGCGTCAGCCTGTCGACGAGCTTCGACTGGACGGGCGTCAGGGTCCCGCCTTCCTTGAGGGTCGCGACCATGGCTGCGGTGCGGCTCCGGAGGTTCTCCTGCATGAACTTGAGCATCTGGATTTCCGCCAGGGGAGGGACCAGGGGGGGCCGGCCTGTCTGCTGTTTTTTCGGCTTCTGCCCGCCCTTCTTGTCGTCCTCCCTCTTCTTGAGCTCGAGCTTGAACGATTCGATGAGCTCCTTCAGCCGGACGACGATATCCTTCTGGATGCCCCTGGTGTATGGGCTCACGTCGGGCGGGTACTCGGACATGAGCTCGGCCACGGCCATCATGTCCACTGCGACCGACTTCACGACCCACGCGAAGACCTTGGCCTCCTGCTCGATTTTCTTCTCTATTTCGGTCCTGAGCGTCTCGCCGAGGGTCTTCTGGCGGTCGGCCTCGTTGCGGATGTCCTTGAGGTCCGGCCTGGAGATTCTGCCGCCCATGTCCGCTTTTGCGCCGATTCGCTCCGTCACGGCGTTTATCTCCTCCTGGGTCTTGAGCACTTCCTGGAGCCTCGACTTTATGAGGAAAATGAGCTGCTCCTGGGCGAGCTGGGCGTATTCCCTCTCGGCCTCGTTGAGCCTGTCCTTGGCCTTTTCCAGGTAGTCCCTGGCCTCCTCCATCTTCTCCTTCGCGGGGCGGAGCTCCATTTCGCTGACCTTGTGGCCCGCCTGGTTCATCGAGGAGGCGGCCTTGTCGACGTTGGAGGACTCGAGCAGCTTCCTGAGCTTTTCGAGCTCTTCCTTCGTGAGCTTCGCCTGCTCCTCGGTCTCCTTCTGGGACTGGATGAGCGCCTTGAGCTCCTTCTCCTTCTTCTTCCTGGCGGCCTCGTCGGCGAGGGATTTGGCCTCGCGCGCGGCCTTCTCGAGCTCGTCAATCGCCTCCTTCTGGTCCTCGCGGCTCTTCGAGAAGTCGCGTTTCTCCACCTTGGACGCCGCGTCCTTCATCTTCTCCGACGCCTTGCCCACGTGCGACCCCGCTTCCGCCATCGACCCCTTGGACTCCCCGCCCGGCGAGGGCCGGCCCTGGGACGCCTTGTCCATGCGGTCGGCGAGGTCGCGGGCCTTCTCGGCCAGGCGCTTCTGGTCGGCGGAGATTTCCTCCGCGTCGGGCGAGCTCTTGTCGGCGAGGCTCTTCTTGAGCTCCTCGAGCTCCTCGATCCCCTTCTTGAGCGCCTCGAGGGCCTTGGTCTGGTCCTCTTCGGATTCCCTCGGGGCGTTCCCCTCGAGCTTCTTCTCCGAGGCCTTCATCCTGGACGAGGCCTGGTCGAAGTTCTTCGCGGCCTTGCCGGCCGAGGCCGACCGCGACGGGGACCTGTCCCTGCCCGAGAGGCCGGACATGGAGGAGGAGAGCTTCGAAGCCGCGCCGGTGATGTCCTTCTGCTCGCGGGACAGGGGAGCCGTATCCGGCCTTGCGGTCTTGAGGAACTCCTCGAGGTTCTCGACGGCCTTGCGGAGGTTCTCCTCCGCCTTCTTCTGCGCGTCCGCCGCGGACGGGTCCTCGCCCTTCTTGAGCCACGAGGCCGCCTCGGACATGTCCTTCGAGCTCTCGGACGCCCTGGCGGCGGCCTGGCGGAGCCCCGACGCCTTGTCGGCCGCACCCCTCTTCTCCATGGACGCGGAGGACTTGGCTATCTCCGACGCGGCTTCCGCAGCGGACGCCCCGGTCTTTTCCTGGAGCGCGGCCGCGGCGTCCCTGTCGGCGTCCGAGTTCCTGAGGTCTGCCGCCTCGTCCGCGAGCTTCGCGGACTCGGCGAGTCCGGATCGGCCTTCCTTCTGGGCGTCCGCGGCCGGCGAGCTCCGGCCCTCCTTCATCTCGTCGGCTGCCTTGCCGAGGCTTTCCGCGGCGGACCTCGCCTTGTCGGCGGCCTCCTTCAGCTTCGCGCCGACCTTCCCCTCGGCTCCGCCCACTTCGCCCTCGGCCGCCTTGAGGAGGTCCTCTGCGGCCTTGTGGGCGAGGGCGGCGAGTCTCATCTGTTCTCCGACGAGGTCCGGCCCGGGCTTCCTCTGCCGTGCCGCGGCGGCCTTCAGCGCGTCCAGGGCCTGTTTCAGGCGCCCTTCCGCGTCCTTCTGCTTGCCTTCGGCCTCGGCGTGCGCCCCGGACTCGATGCCGGCTGCGGCCTCTTCCATGCGGTTGGACGCCTGGTTGAGCGCGCGCGCCGCCTCGGCCCGGCTCTCCGAGTCGGCCTTGGCCTCCCCTTCGGCTGCGCCCTGGGAGGCGACCCTCCTGGCCAGATCGGACGCCTTGGAGGACATGTCCTTCTGCTCCCCGGCCATCTTCGCCGCGGAGTCCGGCCCCGCCGCGCGGGCGGCTTCCGCGAGGGCCTTGGCGAGCTTCTCGTGGGCTGCGGCCATGCCCGCCTTCATGGCGGCGAAGTCGTCCTTGCCTGCGGACTTGCCGGATTCGAGCATGTCGTTGGCCGCTTTTTCCGCGAGGTCGGCCGCTTCCTTGAAAGCCTTCTTCGCGTCCGCTCCGGACGCCGCCTGCGCGATTTTCCCGAGCAGGCCCGAGGCGTCGATGCTCTTCTTGAACGCCTTGTTCTGCAGCCTGGCTATTTCCTCCTTCATCTCGGCCGGATTGGAGGCCGAGTCCCTCAGGCCCTTCTGCTCCTCCGCGAGGGAGGAGAGCTTCTCGATTGCCGAGGTCAGTTCCCTGAGCGCCTTCTGGCGCTCGATTAGCGCCTCGGTTTCGGCGGCGGCCGCCTCGAGGGCGGAGACGCGGGCGGCGTTCATCTTATCGGCCGTCTTCTGCATGAGCTCGTCCTGCGCGGCCGCAGTATCGCGGGCCGCGGAGGACGTCTCCTTCATCCCGGCAACCGCCGCGGCCTTGCCCGCGTTGGCCCTTGCGAGGATTTCCATGGCCTTGCGCGCGGCCCTCAGCTTCTCGAGCGCCGACTTGAGCGCCTCCTCTTCCACGCGCGTGATTGCGTCGGCGTCCTGCGTGCGCGCCAGCAGCTCCTGCTGCTTCTTGAGGACTTCCTGGGCCGCGGCAAGCGTCTCGCCCACGGACGCGAGGTCGCGCTCCACGTCCGCCGCGTTCGTCCTTTCCAGCAGCCTCCTCTGGGGCCCTATGAGCTCGTCTATCTCGCCGAGGAGCTTCTTCAGCTCCTCCGGTATCTCCTTCTCGACCTCCTTCCCCAGCCTGTCGAGGTCGGATATGTGCTCCTTCTCCTTCTCGATGAGGCTCTCGACGTCCTTCGAGACCTTCTTGACCTGCTCCATCTGCTTTTCGAGCTCTTCGAAGCTCTTGCGGTCGAGGAGGATGTCGATTATCTCGTCGAGGTGCTTCAGGATTTCGGACTCCTTGTCCGAGGCGGCGAACACCTGGGCCTCGTTCAGCAGCTCGACGACCTTGTCCATCGAGCCGGAGACGTCGAGCGAGGTCATCTTCTCGGAGGCCTCCTCGATTTTGCGGGCCCTGTACTCGTCCCCCCTCCTCCTGAGAGCCGCGACGACGGTCTGCAGGCTCTTGCGTATCTTGTCGAGCTTCTTCTTCGCCTGCTCCTGGCTCTCGGCGACGGCCTTGATTTTCTTGTCGGACTGGGGGGCTTCCCCGGCCGTCGACACCCTGGCCGCAGCGGACAAGGCCAGCGCCAGCGCCGCGGCGAGCGCGGCCCCCAGGCATGCCCGGTATTTCATCGAACGCCTCCAGAATCCAGTTAGACTTCCGTCACTTGCGGCCGTCCTTGCCGCCGTCGCCCTCCTTGATGATCCCGTTGGTCTTGTCGAGAATCTTCTTCTGCGCGTCCCTGAGTTCGCGCATCTCCCTTATGAGTTCGCTCATGTCCTCCCACTTCCTCATCCGGTCGAGGACGTCGGACAGGATTTTGACCA
>JBFZBV010000310.1:0-2980 GCA_041308285.1 Planctomycetota bacterium
GTCCGCCTTGGGATTGTAGAAGTACTCCGCTTCGGAGATGTTCCTGGCCACGCGCCGGAACATCTCGGACGGCGTCTCCTCGGGTCCGCCGGCCTCGTTCTTCCTCAGATAGCGCTTCTTGAGCACCGTGAGGGAGTTCTCCGTCAGGACCGGGGCGAAATCCGCCTGGTCCGGGGAAGCCTTCTTTGCGGGCTCCGGCTTGGCAGCCTGGGCCGGCTTAGCATCGCGCTGAATCGAATTCTCAATCTCTCTCGTGATTTCAGACATGAATCGCACTCCTTGGGTTGGGCCGGCGACCCCAAAAAAAGGGAACGGGTCTAGCGACAGGCTCGGTTCCGATGGAAACTTTTCGTCATAACCTCAATAATTTCTTTAAGTTCCGACTATCGCTGAGAAGCCCGACAATTGACCGGCTTACGATTGAAAGAACAGCCTTCTCTACTCAAACCACCAAATTTTGTGGTTTTGCGGGATTTTACCACAAGGAGTAGTTGTGTCAAACATAAAATCGGATTTTTTAAAGCCCCTATCCTTCTGAAAAACAGCGAGTTATGCGCTCTCGAAACGTTTGAAAAGATTTTTTTCGGAAATTTTCAGGGCTTTCCGCAGGGCTACTTGCCTTCGCAAATCAGCGAAAGGCCTCTCAGAAGAACGGCGCGGCCCAGCGGGATGATTTCGCAGTCGAAGCTCTGGAGGAAGAGCCTGTTCTCGCACAGGCCGCCGGAGACGAACAGGCGAGCCGGCTTTTCGGCGAATTCGAAGACGCGGTCCGCAAGGCCCCTGACGAGACCCGCGACGCACCTGTCGACCGGCTTGCCCAGGCTTATCTGATCGAACATTCCCGCAATCCCCAGGATTCCGCAGGTGAAGCCGATCGCCTCGGGAGAGGGCGCAATCTTCGAATAGTCGAGGTCGAAGTAATCCGCGAGCAGCTCGAGCGCGAAGCCCGTCATCGCACCGCAGGAATCGTTCCACCCGCATCCTGCGTATTTCCCGTCCCGTATCCTCACGAATTTGATGTCCCTGCATCCGATGTCGACGAGGTTGAGGTCCTTTTCGCGCGCGAGGTCCGCCCCGCCTCTCGCCAGCGCGACGAGCTCGTTGACCAGGTTCGCGCCGAATCTGTGCGCGTTGTGCCCCGTGGAGGCGAAAGCCTTGAAGCCCCGCGGAGCCCGCTCGGTCCGGAATATCCTGAGACGGCCCCGCTGGAGCACTTTCGTGTAAGCGGTTCCCGCGTCGACGAGTATCCTGTCAGCCTTTTTCAACGTTCATCTCGAAGAAAGCCTCGATTTTGGCCCTGTCCGCCCTTGTGATCCTGTCCGCGACTTCGATGTACAGGCCGTTGTGCCGGGCGGCCAGGTGCCTCGCCATGGCGTTCTTCTGGCAGAAGGACTGCGCGTAGAACACCGTGGGCAGGCCCGGATCCACGAAGCACTCGAGATTGAGGTCGGACGGCGTGCCGTTCTCGAGGCATCTGGTCCACCCGAAAATCCTCGTGTTGCGGGGGAAGAGGTCGAGGAGGGCGGGATCGGCGGGCGGGACGCCCCAGAAGCCGGCTACGGCCGGCGCGGGCGGAGGCGAGCACCTCTTTCCCGTTACGAGGCGGCGGGCGATTGCATCGACCTTCTTCCGCAGAGGAAGCCCGCTTTCGCATATGGGGAAACCGCCCCCTCGCCTGTTGCGGTTCCTGGTGGTCTTCACGCGGAACCCTATGCTGCGCAGGATTCGGGCGAGGAGCCTCATGCCGTCGCATTTTCCTTCTCCGACGTCCGCGATGATCAGGCCGGGCCTGTGCCGGAGGGCGTTCGCAACGACGGTCCTGAGAACCGCGCAATACACCCTCGGCAGAATCCCTTCTGCGAACGACAGGGGGGCGGATGAAGGGACGTCGAGGTCCACGATTGCGTAGCCCTCCTCCCGGAGGCGTTCCAGCTCGGCATCCGGAGGATGCCCTGCTATTCCCGCTTTTTTCCTGCCCATTCTGCGCGAAGTCCATGAGGGGCCGGGCTTCGACCGCCGGCCTGCGCCGCCGCGGAGAAAGGGGACATTCTAGCCCTCCGGGTCCGTTTGTAGACCAGAAATCCCGGGAATTATGGATGTGCTGAAAGGGGAAATGATGTATAGTATGATGTCTATTGCGAACATGTTCGCAGGCCCTCGCGCTTGAAAGGCGTCATTCGTGGGGAAGGACGACTACGCCAGCCTCTATCTCCAGCTCTTCGATGGTTCCAACGATCCACAGTTCATCCTCGACGCGGCCGCGAACAGGTTCATCAAGGTCAACTCGGCGTTCGAGAACCTCACGGGCTACACCAAGGAGGAGCTCGAAAGCGGCCTCGTCCTCCCCTCGGACTTGAAACTCCCCAAACAGCCTCCGAGGGAGCACACCGACCGGTCGGCCCCGCAGGACGGCAAGTCCGCCATTTACGAGTACCACATCTCGACAAAATCCTCGGAAGTCAAAATCCTCGAGCTCAGCATGAAGAAGATTGAGCTGTTCGACAGGCAGCTCAAGCTCGGATCCGCGCGGGACATCACGAAGCGCAAGATGCTCGAGGAACGGCTCAAGGAGGAAATCGACACACAGAAGCAGAAGACAATCGAGGCCGCCAAGGCGTCCGTGCGCATATACCAGCTCACCGAGAAAATCAGGAACGCCCCGCGCATGATGAACTCCCTCCTGCACGTGGAAGACGTCGACTCGCTGCTCAAGGAGTCCGCGCGCCTCATGAACGACGACACGGGACTCAACTACGCCGGCGTCTCCTTCCACCTGATTGAAGACGGCCGGCTCGTGAAGAAGTTCCCACCTGCGAAGGGCTCCGAAGCCGAATACGACCTGGCCAAGAGCGCCTCGAAATACGCCGCCGTTGCCAGGGGCGATGAACAGGCCCTCAGGGACGCCACGGGCGAGCTCATAGTCCCCATCAGGGCCAGGAACGAAATCATGGGCGTCATGTCCGTCAGATTCGACAGGGAG
>JBFZBV010000311.1:0-6780 GCA_041308285.1 Planctomycetota bacterium
AAGCGACGAGCGTGATTTCCGGCGACTTGTGCGATTGCTCGTCTTTGTAATATATTTAGTTGCAATTCCGTGCGGCGATATTGCACGAATCCACGGCAAAGCAGGGCGTTTGCGGGCGAAGCAAGAGCGCGGCACAATCTTGTTGCCGGGATTCAGGTCCTTGCAGGCACTATGCGCATTGAGGGCAGGCGGAAGGCGATTTCGGTGACAAGATGACGAAGCACAAACGGATATGCGGGGTCGGGCTTGTCTTCGCGGCGGTATTCCTTGCCGCATCTGGGCTTGCGCCGGCATGCGTCTGCCGGGCGGAATCCCCGTCCGCGGAAAGCGGCGAGGATGCCAAGGCCGCCTACAAGGCGGCGATGGAGGAGGGGAAGCAGGCCGAGAAGAAGAAGCAGTGGACCGTCGCGCTCGAGGCCTACAGGCGTGCGCTGGACGCCAAATCCGGCGACCAGGCGGCGAAAAAGGCCGTGGAGAAGGTCGAGAAGATAGTCGGAGTCCTGCCGCGGGGATTCGAGGCGGGTTTCGAAATCCCGGCTGCCGACTCGGACCAGTACGGGAATCCGGTCAACACCCGGAACGGCAGGCGCGCGGATCCGGCCGCATGCCTGCCGTTCGAAATCTGGTGCAAGGATCCGCGAATCGAGTTCGTCCTCGCCGGCGCAGGGACGTTCCAGATGGGATCGCCCGAGTCGGAGGCCGGCAGGAACCGAAACGAGGGGCCCGTGCACAAGGTCGTGATTCCGAAGCCCTTCTACATCGCCAAATACGAGATCACCCAGGCCCAGTGGTTCGCCGTGATGGGGGACAGGCCGTCCAGGTTCAAGGACGCCGGCGACGGCTTCCCCGTCGAAAACGTCTCCTGGTCGGATTGCAGGAAGTTCTGCGAGAAGAAGGGGTTCGCGCTGCCCACCGAGGCAAGGTGGGAATACGCGTGCCGAGCCGGGACGCAGACGCCGTTCTATTTGGGAAAGACCGTGACCGTTGACCAGGTGAACTACCACGGCGACTACCCGTACGGCGGGTCGCCCAAGGGCGTGAACAGGCAGAAGACGGTCCGCGTAGGCTCGTTCCCGCCTAATGCATGGGGCATGTACGACACGCACGGCAACGTCTGGGAGTGGTGCGAGGACGTGTACTCGGCGGACGCCTACTCGAAACCGGAGGCGTCGAAGCCCGACCCGGTATGCGCGTCCGGCTCGACGCTCCGCATTTATCGCGGCGGGAGCTGGATTGGGTACGCCTGGTACTGCCGGTCCGCCAACCGCGACGGCCAGGAGACGGAATTCATCGGCGGGTTCATCGGACTGAGGCCGGTCAAGAACATACCGGACTAGTCCGGCGGCGCGGCCGCCCGGGCCGCAAGGCTTTGGTGGGCGGGAATCGCCGCGGTCATTTCGCCTTCCTGAAACGGACCACGTTCTTCTTCGAGTCCACGGAATATTCCAGCCCCAGCTCCTTGGCGAGCCTGTCGATGCCGGCGCGGAGCGGCTCGGAAACGAGCTTGAGAGTCACGACCTTTTCCCTGGCGGGCATGGCCGACTCGTCGAACTCGAACTTGACGAGGCTCCGCCCTCCGCCGTGCTTTTCCAGGAAGTCCTGTATGAACTCGAGGATGTCGCAGAACTTCCGCGAGTTCCATTCGTAGTGCCACGGCGAGCTGAGCGCCGCCTCCACGAGGCCTTCGATTTCGCTCACCAGGACGGATCCGAAGGCCGCAGCCTCGCCGGCATTGGAGGCGGGAACGACGGCGATACGAATCTTCTGGCCGGCGGCCGAGCCCAGCCCTCCATGGAAGGTGTCCTTCGCCGAGAACGCGCCCGCATGCAGGACGAGACCGCTCCTGCACGTCTCCACGGCCCAACGGATTTCGTTGACGAGGGCGGCGGCTCCCTCCTTGGGGTCGCCGTGCAGCGCGACGGACGCGACCCCGTGCGGGAACCGTTCCTTCGCGAGCGGAGCCTCGAAGAGCAGTTTCGACTTGAAATCCGTGTACTGGTCGAGGCAGTCTGATCCGTAGAGCTCTCCGTAGTCCATGCCGAACGCTACCTCGGCTTCGACTGTCATGCCCTTGGTCCTAGCCGCTTCGCTGCAGCGCACGACAGGCGACTCGAGGCCCGCTATTTTGGCGAACGGCGCGAAAGCGGGATCCCCGTAGAGCACCCTGTTCGCGGCTCCGCCGCGCATGATTTCGTGTATGCCCCTGTCGGCTTCCTCGCCGTCGTCGCCGTAGAGGCCGAGGGCAATCTTCCCGCCGTACGCGAGCACGAGCTCGTCGCTGGAGCGCTTGACAACGTCCCCGAGGGGCGCGCCGGTCTGGAACATCCGGAGCACTTCGACGGACACGCGCCACCCGTGATTCGGCCCCACAGGCAGGATGGCGGCCGTGACTCCGGCGGAGATGTAGGCAAGCCCGAGGCTGCGGCCCTTCGGGATGCCGTATCTTTCGACCTTGTCCGACGTGCCGAAGGTCGAGACTATGTCGCCTTCGACGAACACGCGGTCGAGCGATCCGCAGTGGCAGGTTCCGCTGGTCAGAACGGCGGGGTAGAGATTGAGGCCCCGGATCATGGCCGCGTCAATCCAGAACATCCCTCCGTCGGGATTCCGCCCTACCTTCGCGGGATCGAATTTCCAGTGCTTCGACGCGTCGCAGTTGCGGCTGTCGCTGAAGAGCCATATCCGCTCCGGATCGCCGCAGCCGGTCATGTGTATGAGGCCCCTCCCCTGCAGGTCGGCCAGGCGGGACTTGACGAACTTCTCCGCGGCGCTGCGGTCCTCGTAGCCGAATCCCAGGGAATCGACGGAATATCCGGCTTTCCTGAGCCACGACGGCCCATTGTCCTTCGCGGCGGAGCAGGCCGAGGTGACGAACGAGCGAAGGACCCGCCGCGGGAGGCCTTCCTTCTCCGCCCTCATCATGTTTTCGACGAATCTGAGCGCCGCGCCTGCATCCTCGCCTGTCACGTAGCCGAAGGAGAAGTCCTGGAAGGGATCCGGGTCGATGGAGGTGCTCGCCATGAGGAATCGCCGCACGAAGTTCGTGTCGACGACGTCGGGTTTCACGATTACGCACACGTATCCGGCATTCAACCTCGCGATTTCCGCCATGAGCGGGTCAAGGTCGGAAGGATTGAAGGCGATGATTGGCGCCTTGCGGTGCCCTGCAATCCTCTCCGCGGCCTTGTAGTAAGGGTCGTCGGGGGCGACGTGCGTGGCTACGACGTATTCCTGCGCGGCGGCCTTCTGAGCCGGGGGCCGTGCGGGGGCTTTCACGGGGGTCCGGCCCGCCGCGGGCGAGTCCGGCCACTCGAGGAGCTTCGCGTCCGAGCGGGACGCCAGGGCCCAGAGCTTGAGCAGGGCGAAGCCGATTCCGGAGTTGCCGGTCATGAATCCGGTCTCGAAGTAGGGGTGCTTTTTCGCGGCCTGGTCCGCCTCGTCGTACACGGGGTGGCCGGATCCCTTCCCGGCCGGAATCATTCCCGAGAGTATCTCGCGGCCGAGGAGGCGCGCGTCGTCCAGGAAGCGCGCCTCGCCGGTGGCGGCGTACAGGTCGAGGAACGCGTCCATGCACCCCGCAGCGCCGCAGCAGTACGAAGGATTGTGGAAGAACGGCTTGCCCGAGCGCATTTTCGCCTCGGAACGTATCCCTTCGCAGCCCCTGGACGCCACGTCCAGATAGGAGCGCTCGCCGGTGAGCCGATGGAGCAGGAGGTAGAGCCTTACGGTCCCGGGCGCGCCGTGGCACCAGCTGTTCATGACCCAGTTCGCCTTGCCCTGGGGCGGCGGACCGGCGTAATACTCCCACTCGAGGCCGCCATCGCCCGCGGGTTTGGCGGCCGACTCGACCCATGAGGCGGCCTTGCGGACCCTGCCGCCCGCCGGCGCGCCCTCGACAAGCGCGAGGAAGAACGCGATTCCCGACGTGCCGTGCGAGAAACAGGCGTCCATGTGCCCGTAGGGGTTCCACCAGACGGCGCCCTCCGCGGACTGGGACTTCGCCGAGAGCCAGGCCGCCGCCCTGCCGGCCAGCCGGAGGCAGTCCTTGTCCCCCGTCAGCTCGTGCATGCGGAGCAGGGCGAGGCCTATGCCGGCCTCGCCGGCGATGAGGTCCATGTACCCGGTCCACGGGGCTCCGCCGGCCTCCGTTCCTCCGGCGGCATCGGCAGCGATTCGTTCGATGGCGGATTTCGCGGCTTTTGCGAACCGGCCGTCGGAGGTCTCCGCGGCAAGCTCCTGCAAAGCAAGAGCGATGCCCGCGTTTCCCGAGTACAGCCCGGGCCCGTCGCCGTCCGGCGCGGTCCTGCCGTTCCGCTCGCAGGTGCCGGACCACGAGGATCCGCCCTTCGGGTCGGGTTTCGCCTGCGCGACGAGCCTCCGGCCCGCGGCGGCGGCGAGCTTGAGGAACCTGCCGTCTCCCGTCGCCCTGTGCAGGTTCAAGAGGAAGTGGACGACGCCTGCGAGACCGCTGTAGAAAGAGACGGGGTACTGGCGTTTTTCGTCCGAGAGTCCCGGGGGGCCGCCTTCGAAATGGGCCCAGTACGACGAGTCCCCGTCCTTCCTGGCCGTGGATTCCAGGAACAGTCCGATGCTCTTCGCCGCTTCCAGGAATTCGCCGTCGGCGGACTCCGCGCGGCAGGACGCGGCAAGGGCAGCTGCGCAAGCCGCGGACAGCGCGGCGAGCGCTGCCGTCCTTCCGAATGCAAACGAGGCGGTCTTCATGCTGAACCTCCAGGCGCAATCCCGAGGGCGCGGGGCCTCCGCGCCCGTCACTTCGAAATCTTCGTCATCCCTTTCCCGAGCCTGGGCAGCACCTCGGCCGATTCGACGGCCCCCAGGTTGAAGACGGTGAAGCCCCGGGTCCCCAGGGAGCGCGCGATGCCGATTTGCTCGATGAGCCTGCATATGTCCGCATGGTCGGGCCAGGTGCTGAGGCCGATGCCCGGATAGCACGGGACCTTTCCGGCCCATTCCTTCTGGAGCCTGACCCTGGATTCGAAGGACCCGGAATCGGCGGTGTAGTCCATGGGGCAGACGAAATCCAGCCAGCCCTTGTCGCACCACAGTTTCCAGTCCTGGCCGATTCGGTCCCGGTCGGTCGGCCAGTCCGGGAACACCGCGGCGGAGATGCGGATGCCGGGGCGGATTTCCCGGGCCTCCCTGCTCACGGCTTCCACGACGCGGTCGATGCAGGTTCTTCGGAATCCGAGCCATGCGGCCCTGGCCTGCGCGTCGCGGGCCAGCCCCCGGGGCCAGTCCTCGACCGGCCGGCCGAGGGTTTTCTCGAAGCGTTCGCGGCAGCCGGCGCAGAAGCAGCACGACTGGTCCGGGAAGCGGATGTAGTCGAAATGGAGCCCGTCCACCGCGTATTTCCGCGCCGTCTCGATCATCGAGGCGATTTCGAGCTCCTGGTTCGCGGGGTGGGACGGGCAGAGCCACTGGTCCTGCGGATTACCGTCCGCACGGACCTGGGTCCTGCCCTCGCGCTTCATGCGGTCGGCGAATTCGCGGGGCGCTTTGCCGCCCATGTTCCAGTTGACCTTCCAGACGTGGCAGGCGAGGCCGTGCTTCCGGCACGCCGCGACGCACTCCGCGAGCGGGTCGAATCCGGGCCGGGCGTCGGACGGGAGGACTTCGCTGGGATACGCGGCGCAGCCCGCCCAGAGCATGTTCGGGATTACGGCCGTGAAGCCGTTTTGCGCAAGGGCCAGCGCAGTCTCGTCCCAGGTCCGCCCTTCCACGCCGCGGGCCTCGTGGCACCAGAACGCCCTGTGCTCGCCGGGCAGGGGTTTGCGGGACGAGCAGAACGCATCGACCAGGATGCGGCCGGCCTCGGACGCCGCGTCAAGGGCTTCGGCGGTCCTGCGGCCGGACAGGAGGCGGCGCGCCTCGGCCCTGAGGGCGGCGGCCTTGTCGAGCATGGCCGCGCCTTCGGCGGACCCCGCGAAATCCTCGCGCATGGACTTGACGGCCTCGTCGAACCCCCTGAAGGGGCCGAATCCGCCCAGGCCCGCAAGCGCGGATTCCGCAGAAGCCTCCCACATCTCAGGCACGAGCGACCCGGCCATCGCGAGAAGGAGCCTGAGCTTGTTCTTCCAGTCGTCCTGGAGGAGGACGTGCGTCATCACCGCCGCGTTGTCCGACAGCACGATTGCGGCGTGTCCGGCGGGTTCGCCCCTGTCGTCGAGCCACACGGCGGCAGCGCGGCTCCTGCCTTCCACGGGCTCGGCCTCCCGTATGTTCCAGGACCGCTGGCCGACTTCGGCGGGCGCTCCCGGCAGCGCGCCCGGGACCATGCGCATGCGCGCGAATCCGCCGGGCCGCTTCTGGCCGACCCATGGCCCGATCTTCACGCCAATCGCCCCGGCCACGGCGGGCGGGAACGAATAGAAGCACATGACCCTGCCTCCCCTGCCGAGGAAGCGCACGACCTGTTTCGCCGCGTCCTCCGGCATGTCGGGATTCAATGGAAAGACGAGAAGCTTCGTTCCCTCGGGAGGTGCCGCGGCGAGATCGAGGTCGCTCAGGACGCCCAGGGGCAGCCCGAGCAGCCTGAACGCCCCGGCCGTGAGGGCTGAGCACTCGAGGATGGCCCTGCTTTCCCCGCTTTTCGCAATCAGGGCGGACTCTGCACGCACTATTGCGGCGGGCGCGCCGCTCCGGACTGTTTCGAAACGCTTCACGCGGAACACCGTGTCCCGGTCCTGCCCCTTCCAGGCCGAAAGCCGGACCGCCCGGATCGCGCCGAAGCCCGAAGGGGCCCCTTCGAGGCCGGTGTGA
>JBFZBV010000312.1:0-2892 GCA_041308285.1 Planctomycetota bacterium
AGCCCTCGGCGTTGTGCTCGGGCGGGGCCACGCCGTCCTACATCGCATCGACGAACGCCGTCTAGAGGATTGTCTGCTGGTCCACGTAGGATTCGAACGCCTCGCCGATCTCGATGATTTCGACGTCCTCTTCCTCGTCCTCGCGGATTTCCACGACCTGCTTCCCCTCCGCGGGCCGCCTGGGCTCGCCTCCGGAATCCTCGAACGCCTGCGTGAGAATGCCCTGGCCGCCCTCGACCTGCGTCTCCCTGAGCTCGGCCGGGATTTCCTCAGCTCCCGCCTCCCCGGACGGGCCGGCTTCCCCGGCGGGCTCCGCTTTCCCGGGCTTGGCGGGCACCTCGATTGCCGGCTCCTCCTCCTCGGACACCTCGAAGAACTCCGATTCGTCCTGCGCCTTGATGTCGCCGGAGACCACCTCGGTCCTGTCTCCCGGGAACGGGGCCGGCTCGGACGATTCCACTATTTCGGTCCTGTCCCCGGACTTGATTATCTCGTCGACGGTCTCGGGCGCTCCGCCCGGGGCGGGAGCCCCGGCCTCGACGCCGAAGAGCTTGTCGAGCACGTCCGCCGGCCTGTCGGAGGCGGGAGCCCCGGCCTCGGGCCCGGCCTTGCCGCCTGCCGGCTTGTCCTTGGACCCGAAGAACGTCTCGATTACCGTCGCCTCCTCGTCCGAGGTCTCCTCCTTCGCGCCTGCGCCCGGAGGCGCGGCCGCCGCGGGCTGCTTCGGCTCGGCGTGGCCTTCCTCCACCCTGACCTTCTCCGCCGCCTCGGATCCGAAGAAATCCTCCAGGGTCACCACCTTGCGGGTTTTCGGCTTCTCCGGCGGCGGCTCGGCCTTCGCCTGCTCCGGTTGCGCCCCAGGGCCGGTCCCGAAAATGCTGTTGAGCTGCGCAGCCGCCTCGCCGGCTTCCGGCGGGGCGGAGACCGCCCCGGCTGCTGCCGCGGCCGCCGGCTCCCCGGCCGGAGCCTCGGCCGCCGTCCCGGCTTCGGCCCGGGCCGGGGCCGCCGTCTCCGCGGCTATCCTGTCCACGAACTCCTTCCAGTCGTCGTCCGTGACGTGTGAGGTGAAGAAGACGTATTCCCTGGTGAACCTGGCTCCGCGGAGCTTCATGTGGTCGCCGTGCCTGAGCTGTGTGGGGCCCAGGTAGACCTTGCCGTTGACGTGCAGCTGGATGAAGGGCTTGAGGGGTTTCGCGAGGCATACGGGCCTGGAGAAGGCCCTGAGGCCCTTGAGGGAGATTTCCACCGAGTTCTTCACCCCGGGCATTCCGCTGGCCCTCCCGGGCGAGAAGCCCCGCCTCAAATCGCGCACCAGCGTCCCCTCCCCGGGTTCGCCGGTGGCAGGGTCCAGCTCGATGACGTACTCCGACTTGAACCGCGGGAGAAGAAGCCAGTAGACGAGGCCGATGAGGAGCAGCCCGCCGACCGATGCCGCCGCCGCTATGAGCTTCGGGTCCTTGTAGAAGGCCTGCTTCTCTATCCTGCCCGGCGGGGGGGCCACCGCCCTGAGGAACTTGTCCAGAGTCATGGAGGCGCCGCCGATGAGCCCCTTGACCCTGAAGGTCCCTATCTCGCCCGACGGCCCGCCGTCCCCGCCCGCCTTGAGGCGCATGGTGAGCTTCTGCCGCGGGCTGCTGCCGTTCAGCACAATCCTGTCCTGGTCCTTGACCGCGCGGCCGTCCCTCAGGATTTCCAGCGCAGCGCCGCCCAGGTCCGGTCTGAGGTCCGAGGTTATCGTGAACCCGCCCTCCTCGCCCGAAGCCAGGTTCGCCGCAATCTCGATTACCTGCTCCTGGTACGAACCGTCCGCCGAGGGGTTGAACGTGATTCCCTGAAGGGGGCGGCCCGCCGAGTCGAGCACAGTGAACTTCCTCTCGGACACTTCGAGCCCGCCCCCGGGGCCGGAAACGACCTCCACCGCGCCCGACGACCCCTCGATGCGGTATGCCCCGGTCTCCGGGAACTTGAGGCTCCCGGCGAACACGCGCCTGTCCGGGTCCCACTTGAGCTCCGCCTCCATCGCCCCGGCGGACGGGTCCTTGCCCGAGACCCTCACGACGAGCGATCCGGACTCGACCTTGCCGCTCTCGACCGTCCCTGCGATTCCCACTTCCATCCCGGGGAACGCGTTCGGAGAGAGGAACTCCGCCTTGACGACCGTCTTCGCGGCCACGACCCTGATTTGGTCCTCCACCGCGCCGGTCGAGACGCCGCCGGCGTCGGTGACTATCCTCGGCTCAATCCTTATCAGGTAGATTCCGCCCGCCGCGTCCTTGGAGATCGGGATTTCTATCGTTTTCAGGGCGGACTCGGCGCCGCCGAACCCGCGGGTCAGCTCCGTCTTCTCGCCCGAGGAATCGATGACCGAGACGTCGACCGTGGATCTTTCGATTAGCCACCTGTCGCGCACCGGCGTCTCGTCGGGCATCGTGACGAGCGCCGCCTCTATGACAATCGTACCGCCCGCCGAGGCCGTCTTGTCGGCGTTCATAACGCGTGCCCGGGGCGCGATTTCGAACTTAGACATCGCGTGCACCCCGAACGCCGCAGGCTTCGTCCCGCGGTTCGAAAGCTTCAGTATCCTGTTGGGTATCGCCTGCCGGCCCAGGACAATCACCCTGTGCTGCTCGTTCGCCCCGAAGAAGTCCAGGCCCTCCTCCGATCCCAGGGCCGAACCCGACACGTCGGTGAAGGAAATCGTGAACTCCGCCGTGTCTGCGAGGACCAGGATCCTGGTCGCGGAGGCCTCCATCGGAATCCACATGTCCCGGGAAACCTCGGCGCCCGGATCGATGCGGAGGCTCTGCGGGCCGCCGAGCTGGACGTACCCCGTCTCCGCCCCGATGCACCTGATTATCGCGGCGGCGCAGGCATCCGGGTCGTCCCCGAGCT
>JBFZBV010000313.1:0-2842 GCA_041308285.1 Planctomycetota bacterium
TCGCCGTCGAGAGGAACTGCCAGATCGTCCTTACGAACAGGGACATCCTGAAGGTCATCGACCTGATGGGATTCCTGCCCCTGCTGAACATAAACGAGACCTTCGAGGAAGCCGTCGAGGCCTTCAGCGAGTCCGAGTAGGCCGGCTTCCCCGCCTGGCGGGCACGGAGTAGGTCTCGGAGTTGGCCTTCCACCATTCCCTCCACTCCTTGACCTGGTACGACTTGAACGCGAGGCCCGTAATCCTGGCGAGGCCCTCCGCGGCCATAATCTCGACGTAGCTGTCGTCGGACGGGTCCTCGAGCGCCCGGAGGAGCGCCGGTATCGCCCTCTTGTCCCCGTGCTCCATGCAGATGTCCGACAGAATCTCCACCGCCAGCCGCCTACGGTTGTAGTCCGGGGATTCGAGCAGGGAGACCACGGCCGGCAGGAGCCTCCGGCCCTGGCGGACCAGCCTCTCCTTCGTCCTCCGCTTGAGCAGCGCGAGGTTGCCCTGGACTTCGTCGAGCTCGGCCGATCTCCTCGGAGGGTTCACCAGTATTCCGACCCCCTCGCCCACCAGCCACCGCATCGTGGAGTCCGGGACCCACTCGAGCGCGTCAAGGGCGAACCTCAGCCTGAACGCCGCGTCGGGATCGGCCGCCGCCTCGAGTGCGCGGGCCATGAACGGGATTGCGGCGTCGCCGGCCTCGACCAGCTCGGCGGTCGCCAGGCATCTGGTCCTCCAGTCGTCCGACGCGAGGCGGTTTATCGAGGCCAGCACGGCGGTTTTCTGCTCCGCGGTGGCCTCGGGATAGAACGACTGCGGGTCCGCGCCGGCGCCTGCGGCGCCCCCGCCTCCGCCCCCCTCCTCCCCGGAAATCGGGCTGCCGCCCGGCCCCGGGACGGAGGCGAGAACCGCCGCTGCGGCGAGGACGAGTGCGGCCCTGAACGCGCTGCCGCGGATTGTCGGGTTCATCGTGCGGCTCCGCAAGCCGGCCGGGCCGCGCGGCGGTGCGCAGCCGGACCTTGCGGACGGATTATACACCCGCCGCGCCGGCGCCATCAGCGAAAAACCCCCGCCGGCGGGCCCCGGGGCTAGAAGGACTGCGCAATCGTGAAGTAGATTTCCGGCTCGGGCGACGGCACGTCCAGCCTGAACGCCACGTCCATTCCCACGATGAAAGGCCGGACTCCGAACGAGTCGAAAGCCACCTTGAGACCGTACCCGATGCTCGCCCTGTACATCCCGATTTCCGCAAGCCGGGACCTGTGGCCGGTCACCGCCCCGGCCTCGATGAAGAGCGCCCCGCCGATTCTGCGGATGTATCCAATCCACAGGAAGTTCACGTCCATCTCGTTCAGGAGGAGGTGGCGGTATTCCATCCTGAGCACGAGCTGGTGCGATCCGAGGACGGCGTTCTCCGGTATCCCCCTCAGGCCCGGATAGCCCCCCAGGGCGAACATGCGCTGCCTGGGCATCTCGCCCCATGAGGTCGCCGCCCGGACCTGGAACGCGAAAACCTGGTTCCTCGCGGGCGAAAACAGCCACCTCAGGTTGCCTCCGAGCGTGGCGAACCTGAAATCCGTGCCCAGAATCTTGTCGGCGTACTCCGCGGTGACGGTGAACGCCGCCCCGGAATGGGGGTTCCGCTGGTCCACCCGCGTGTCGAACGTGTAGAAGACCCTGAGCGAGGCGGTCACGAGCCGGTCCCCGTCGTCGTCTTCGTCTTCGACCCGCGCGAACGACCTGTCCAGCTTCTCGAAGAAGATGAACGCCCCCAGACCCTGGGGGAAGTCGGTCCTGTCTATCTTGAACCCGAAGGAGTGCATGTAGCCCAGGTTGAATCCGAAGCCCCTCAGCTCGTAGAAGTAGTTCAGGAAGACCTGGTTTCCGTAGTCGCCTTCGGCGATTGCCGCGAATCCGCCCCAGATGTCGAGGCTGATTTTCGTGTCCGCGAGGTTCCCGAAGTCGGGCGAGACCTGCAGCCTGGGCTGGAAGGAAGTGATGAGCAGCTTCACGCTCCTCGTCGAGGAGTTGTCCGTCTTGGTCGCCTCGAGGCACCTTCCGAACGGGTCCACGACCGCCGAGTCCGGCTCGTCGGGGTACACGAAGGAGTCGACGGTCAGGTCGCCGTCCACCTTGACGCGCCCGTGATACTTCGAGCCGTTCTCGAGGACGACTCCCAGGTCCACGTATTCGCGGAAATCGCCGCCGCCGTCGCGCTTTATCTCGATTGTGACCCTGGTCCTGCCCGGGCCGAGGCGCTCCGCCTTCATGCCGCCCACGGAGTAGTTCATCGCCGGATACCCGCCGTGCCACTGGCGCCGGAACCAGCCGAGGTCCGAGCCCGACGTCCTCTCGGCCAGGGAAATGAGATCCGGGCCGGGCGGGCCGGCGATGTAGATGTCGCACGCGCCCGGCCCCTGGCCGCGGGGGAGGGCGTCCTTGAGCTTCTCGACGACTATCCTCCCGAACGGAAGACGGTTGTTGAACCTGAACACCGATTCCCTGTGCGGCTCCGACTTGAAGAACGTGTCGAAGAACACGTCGTTGAAGGGGAACCTCGGAGCGACCAGGGTCTGGTCGATTACGGGTATGAAGCTGAACGTCTTCAGAAGCCCCTGGACCTCGCCGAAGTCCAGGTTCCTCTCGTAGAGATGCCTCCTCAGGGTCGTCCAGGCCGCTCCTTCCGAGACCCAGTTGTAGTCGTCCGGCCTCTCGACGGACCTGACGGAATGGAGGAACAGCATGTAGAAGACCTCGAAAGCCACCTCGCGGAGGTGGTACTTCCGCAGGTCCACCGGATAGGGGAGCACCCTGAGAAGACGGTCCGATACGAACCCCGATTCCCCGCCGTGAT
>JBFZBV010000314.1:0-4745 GCA_041308285.1 Planctomycetota bacterium
GCTGCGATTTCGTCTCGACTGGAAACTGGAGGTCTGCTTCCGATGGGCACCGATATTACTTTATCCGCAAGCATGATCCTGTAATCAGGAGAATCAGAATGGCGCCAACGGCGCCATCAGGAGAATCAGGACACAGAGAACGATCCCGGAACAGAGTAAATTAATCAAACCGAAGGTTTGTTTGCTAGCGGCCGTCGGCGTCCGCGTGGAACTGGATCTGCCACACGTACTGCGACACTCCCCCGCCCGAATCCCATCCGCCGTGGAAGATGAACCTCTGGTTCCGTTCGTCGTACACGCCGGCATGGCCGTAGACGCTTGGCATCCGGGGCGTCTGGGCGCGGTTGTAGTACGCCCCGTCCAGCTGGGAGTACTCGGTCCGCCACTCGCAGCACCCGTCCTGCGCCTGGGATGCGAGTCCTCCGCAGAAATAGAACCCCCTGTGGTGGGGCCTCAGGAACAGCGCCGCGGACTCGACCGCCGGAGGCGCGAGCGCGCCGTTCGCTCCCAGGTCCATGCACTCGTCCGTGAGGAAGCTCAGGAGCCAGGCGTCCGACAGGTTGCCGGAAGCCCCCTTCCCGCCGTACATGTAGATTCCCATCCCGACCCAGAAGGTGCAGAACGCGGCCCTGGATCTCGCGGGAGGCGCGTCCGGCGGGGAAACCGGATTCGAAATCGCAATCTCCGTCCACAGGTTCGTGGACATGTCGAACCGCCATAGATCCCCCAGCGGGGCGCCGGCGGCCGTCTCTCCGCCGAACACGTTGAGCTGGCCCATGACGATGTTCATCGCCCCCGCGCAGTAGGCCCTCTCCGCGGGGCTGCTACCGCCCGTAGGCGAGACGAGGGACCACGAGAGCGTCCCCAGGTCGAGCGCGTGGATGTCGTTGTTGCATGCGGAACCGTCGAAGCCGCCGAAGACCACGAGCCTGTTGTTGACCGCGTCGTAGTCGGCAAGGGCGCCCTCGACCGCCGGCGGGCCGGTCCCCGAAGTGGTAAGCGTCGTCCACGTCTCTGACCCAGGATTCGAGATGTTGGACAGCACGTGCACGGTGTTCACGCACTTCGACCCGTCGTTGCCGCCGAAGAAGATAATCTCGTCCGTGGTCCTGTTGTACGCCGCGGAATGGCCCGCCAGGGCGGGCGGGGCAATCCCTGCGACGGTGAGCTTCGACGCCGACATGTCGGGTTCCGGCTCAGGCGGAACAATCGTCAGGTGGTCGGAGGATTTCTGCGGCGTCGTGCCCTCGCCGCCGAACACCACGAATTCCTGCTTCGTGCCGTTCCACGCGCCCTGCGCGTGCGCCCTGGCCGCAACCGACTCGCCCGCGGCGGGCAGGGTCGTCCAGATTCCGTCGTCCCCGTCGAGGTACAGCGCGTAGACCGAGGCGTTGAGACCCGTCGCAGTCCGGCCCCCGAGCACGATCATCCGCCTGTTCGCGCAGTCGTACCAGGCGGTGTGGCCCGCAAGGGCGGGCGGCAGCGTCCCGTCCGGCTTCAGGGTCTTCCATGTGCCGAGAGACCCGGCCGTGGTCAGTTCAGCCAAGTCGTTTTTCAGCACCCCCCCGCTCCCTTCGCCGCCGAATATGATTGTCCGCCTTCTCACGGGGTCGAAGACCGCCGAATGGTACTTCCTCTGCGATCCCAACGGGAGCGACACGAGAATCGATCTCCACTGCGGCGACGCCGCCCCGAACGGCAGGACCCAGACGTCGCCGAGGACAAGGGTGCCGGAGTCTCCGCCGAGGAGCACCATGGCGTCCTGGAACGAATCGTAGGCGGCCGAATGGCCGAACCGCGCGGACGGCTTCGACGCACCGCTGGTCGGCTGCGGATTCCAGGAATCCATGTCCGGATTGTATATGTGCACCTCTTCGGACGGAGTCCCGGAGGCGCTCCCGCCGAAGAGGTAGGCCCTGTTCTGAATCGGGGAATAGACAAGCGAATGGCCTTGTCTTGCCGACGGCCTCGTGCCTGTGCCGAGTCCTCCCTCGCTCCAGGCGGTGGATTCCGACTCGTTGACTCCGTACAGCCAGGTCGCGTCCGAGTCGACGCTGTTTGAGCCGACGCCGCCGAAAAGCAGAATCTTGCCGGGCCTCGTCATCGCGACCATGGCCGCGTGCGACACGGCGTCCGGTTTCGGGGACGATTCGACGGCGTCGTACCCGCAGGGCACGTTCAGGGGGTACTGATAGAGGCTGAAGGTGGACTGCCTGAAATCGGTGTTGCCGGCGCTCCCGCCGAAGACCAGCATCCTGAAGTTCTCGGTGTCGAACGCCGCGGCAAGGCCGACCAGGGCCGGGAAATCGTCGCAAATCCTCAGGTTGTGCCATCTGCCGGCGAAGTTCCCCCTCACGTCCAGCGCGAAGAAGTCGTTGAAGTAGAGGACCGGCATGGAGCTGTCGCATCCTCCGCCTATCAGCATCCTCTCGTTGACCGGGTCGAAGGCGCAGGCCATGTACATCCTGGCGCCGGGCGGCGTGCCGGCGACTGAAGCCCCGAGATTCTGCCAGACGCCCGAAGGGCTGGAGGAGAAATTCAGGGCGTACAGGGTCGTCGAGACTGCCCCTCCGTCGTGCCCGCCGAACACAATCATCCTGTCATGAGCCGTGTCGAAGACCGCGGCATTGCCGAATCGGCCCGTGGGGCCCATGGCTGTCCCGATAGCATTCCAGCCCTCGCTCCCGGAGGCGAGGGTGAGTTCGAAGCAGTCGGCTTTCTGCGTGCCCGCCCCGCCGTCAGTGCCGCCGAAGACAATCATCCTGTGCCTGAACGGGTCGTAGACCGCCGTATGGCCCCACCTCGCCGGCGGGGCGTCGGAGACGGAGGCAAGCGTCCAGTTGGCCATGTTCCCGGCGATTGTCACGAACCACAAATCGTCGGTCGCAGTGCCTCCGACGGACCCGCCGAACACGACGAACCTGTCGGCGACCGGGTCGTATATCATGGAGGCGGCTGCGCGGCCCGACAGGGGCTGCCCGAGCCAATTCATCTCCTTCCACCTCCCGAACCCATTGCCCTGGAGGCTCAGTGTGTACATGGTGTTCAGGACGCCGCCGGAGTTCCTTCCTCCGTAGACGACCAGCCGGCGCTGCTTCGAATCGTAGGCCGCCGCTGCCATGTCGCGGCCGGGGGGCCATTCGCCCCCGGGCAGCATGCTATTCTTCGTGTACATGCATTCCGCGGCGTTGTTCGAGACGCCCGAAACGTTCGAGGCGTCGTCGGACGTCCGCACCGCGAAGTAGAACTTGATCCCCAGGGACGCGTCAGGACCTACCGGGCCGGTCGACGGGATTTCGGCCTCGAAGGACTCGTCGGAGTTCGGCGCCAGGGGGGAATGCGTGAAAGTCAGGGACCTCGCCGCGACGAATTCCGCATCCGTGAGCATGGGTAGAATCGAGTATCTCACGTCGTAGGACGCCGCCGCCCCGGACCCGGCCGAAAACCCGTCGTCAGCCGGAGCGGTGAATTCCAGGAGGAACCTCGTGGTAGTCGAGGCCCTGTAGACGCGGAGATCGGTTATGGTCCCCGGAGGGCCGATGTCGCAGGAGGGGGAATTCGATGCGGCGGACTCGTTGCCCTGCTCGTCCCGGACCTTCAGAGCGAAGTAGTACGTGCCCCGGCCGAGGCCCGTGACCCGGGCCGTCTCGGCGCCGCCCGAGGGAGCCGGAACCACCGGCGCCGAGAGCGTGGACAGCAGAGCAGAGCCGAAGTTGACGCCCGTAATCGGCTGCGTCGAATGCCTAATCTCGTACTCGAAGGCAGTTCCGGATCCGCCGTTGTCGCCGGACGCGGTCCACGACAGGTCGACCTCGCCGGCGGACGCCGTCTTGGCCGCGGCCAAATCGCCGACCGCGTCCGGAGCTATCGTGTCCACGTAGGCGAAGCCGCCTGCAAGGCCCGTCGACCTGCCGGATTCGTTCTCCACCTTCACGTCGTACGTCCCGACGGCCATGGCAGGCGCGGTGAACCTCAACTCGCTCCCCGAGACGACCTCCAGGCCGGAGATCCCGGCGCTTCCAATCGCGACGCTTGGATCCTCGAAGTCCGATCCGAGGATTATGACCTGGATCCCTCCGTCCTCTTCGGACGAAGCGGGATTCACCGAAGCCACGACCGGTCTCGGGCCGTCGTCCCCGAGTTCGAGATACAGGATGTATCCCACTCCTCCTACTCCGACGAGCCCGCAGCCGGATGAGGCGGCCGACAGAGCAAGCGCGAGTGCGGCGCAGGCGAGGAGTGCGCGGGGCGTGGGCTTCATGAGGCCTCCGAACAAAAAACCCGGCCTGGAACGGCGTATTTCTTTGATTATATCACAAGTTCGACCCGCCTCCCATCCGGAGAATGGTCTTGACTTTTGAGCCCTTCTCACGCAATTTCAGCGGTTTGTGCATCGCGGCCCCCGCGGCCCCGGCCCGCGCAGGACCCTCGTCTATTCCGGAGCAGGCCATGGACATGCCCAAGAACTACGACCCCGCCAAGGCGGAACTCAAGTGGCAGGAACTGTGGGAGAAGGACCGCATCTACGCCTTCGATCCCTCGTCCGGGGCGGAGGTGTACTCGGTCGACACCCCGCCTCCCACCGTGTCGGCGGACACCCTCCACGTCGGGCACGCGCTCAGCTACACGCAGGCGGAAATCGTCGTCCGCTACCGCAGGATGAGGGGTTTCAACGTATTCTACCCGATGGGATTCGACGACAACGGGCTCCCCACGGAAAGGCACGTCGAGAAGAAGTACAAGGT
>JBFZBV010000315.1:0-9294 GCA_041308285.1 Planctomycetota bacterium
GGTTGAGCACCCATTCCTTGAGCAGCCTCGCGCCCATGGCGGTCCGCGTGCCGTCGAGCACGGAGAGCAGCGTGCCTTCCCTGCCCCCGGTCGTGGACTCGACCAGCTCGAGGCTCCTCCGGCTCGGCCCGTCCAGCACCATGTGGCGGGACGAGCTGTACTCCGTCGCGCGGGTGATGTGGCCGAGCGCGGTCTTCTGGGTCTCGGCGAGGTAGTTCAGCAGCGCGCCCGCGGCCCCCACGTACGGCGCCGAAGGATTGAGGCCGAACCCCTCGAGGCCGGCGACGCCGAAGCGGGACTTGAAGGCCTCGATTGCCCCGACCCGGTCGAAGGCCCAGGGGGGCCTCGGGGTGATCATGCACTTCTTCCCGGCGAGGGCGGACTCAATCGCGGCGAGCGCCGGGGCTTCGAGCCCGTCGCGGACGAGGGCTTCGGATGGCATTATTCTGGACGCTTCCGCCTCCAGCGCCTGCGCGGGGCAGCGCTCGACGAGGAATCGGCCGGTGGACAGGTCGACCCAGGCGATTCCGGCCTCGGCAGGGCCGATTTCGAACGCCGCGAGGTGGTTCTCGTCCTTCGCGGACAGCACCTCGTCCTCCGTGAGGGTCCCCGGCGTGACGATGCGTATCACGTCCCGGTCGACGAGCCCCTCGGCCTCCTTCGGGTCCTCCATCTGCTCGCATATCGCGACCTTGTGGCCGTTCTCGAGGAGCCTTCTCAGGTAGATGTTTATGCTGCGGTGCGGGAATCCGGCCATGGGCACGGCGCCCTCGCCCTTGGCCCTGGAGGTGAGCGCGAGGCCGAGCTCCCTGGAAGCGAGCCTGGCGTCGTCGAAGAAGAGCTCGAAGAAGTCGCCCATGCGGAAGAGCAGGACGGCCTCGGGGGCCTTCTGCTTCGCTGCCAGGTACTGCTTCATCATGGGCGTCGTCATGCCGGGACCGCCATGCAGGCCGGGCCGCGCGGGGCGGCTCACAGCTTCTCGATTTCCTTCAGGTAAATCGAGGTCGATATGTCGACCTTCCTGATGACCGTGTTGTCCAGAACGTGCTTGAGCAGCTTGCGGCTCCTGTCGGGGATTTTCACGAACGCGACCCCGGTGCGCCACGCCTCGTGGTCCGCGGACTTGCGGAGCCACACCACCCTGGCCCTCATCGGAATCGGGACCGCCGCCATCGGCGCCTCGACGATGAGGTCGAGCTTAGATTCCGGGGACAGCTGCTCCTTGGAGATGAAGTAGAGCCCTCCGAAGGAGATGTTGATAATCAGGTAGCGGGGCGAGAAGGAGGCCAGGAAGCGGAATATCGAGGCCTTCCTGTACGACACGGAGCTGCCTTTCACCCCGAACCTCGTGCAGGCGCGTCTTTCGCTCCCGTTCCACGGGATTTCCGCCATGGCTGCCTCCCCGTTCACTCGACGTCGCCGTCGTCCGGCTGCGCGCGGCCCTGCGGCGTCTCTTCCTCGTCGCCATGCTCGCCCGGCCCGCCTATGTCCCCGAAGTCCTGCTCCACGGCGTCGGTCTCCAGTTCCGGTCCCTCCGCGGGGATTCCGGGCCCGCCGGAGGCCTCGGCGATTTCGCCCTCCGTCACGATTCTCGCGGCGGCCTGGACCCGGTCGGTCTCGTTGAGCTTGATTACCCTCACCCCCTGCGTGGCCCTCCCGATTTTCGATATGTCCGCGACCGGTGTCCTGACGACCATGCCCTGGGCGGTGATGATGAGGATGGAGTCCTCGTCGGTCACGTCCAGGGCCGCCATCACGTCCCCGTTCCGGCCGGACGTCTTGATGTTTATTATCCCGATGCCGCCTCTCTTCTGCGCCCTGTACTCGGAGAAGGGAGTCTGCTTGCCGTATCCGTGCCCGCAGATTGTGAGGGCGGACCCGCCGGGCTTCACCACGCAGAGGTTCACCACCTTGTCGCTTTCCCTGAGGGAAACGCCGATGACCCCCCTCGTCGCCCTGCCCATGGGCCGCGCGTCCCTCTCGTCGAACTTGAGGGCCATCCCGTTGCGCGTGGCGAGGAAAACCTCGTTCTCCCCGGTGGTGAGCGCGGCCGCGACCAGCCTGTCGTCCGAGTCGATTACTATCGCTATCTTGCCGGTCGAGCGCAGGTTCTCGTACTCGGACAGGGCGGTCTTCTTGATTATCCCGTTCCTCGTGGCGAGGATGACGAAGCCCGACTCGAAGCTGCGCACGGCCAGCACCGACGAGATGCTCTCCTCCGCGCCGGTCTCCAGGATGTTGGTGATTGCCCTGCCCTTGGACGTCCGCGAGAGCTTGGGCAGCTTGAACACCTTCACGCCGTGCACCGTGCCGCGGTCGGTGAAGAAGAGCAGGGTGTCGTGGGACGAGGCGACGAACAGGTGCTGGACGTAGTCGCCCTCCTTCTGGGACGAGCCGGTGATGCCCTTCCCGCCGCGGCGCTGGCTGCGGTAGACGCTCAGCGGGAGGCTCTTCACGTAGCCGGAGTTCGTGATCGTGACCACCACGTCCTCCTCCGCGATTAGGTCCTCGTCCGCGAGGTCCGTCTCCATCTCCCTAATCTCGGTCCGCCTCTGGTCCGAGTGCTTCTCCTTGATTTCGTACAGGTCCTCGCGCACCACGTCCATTATCAGCGCGTCGTCTCCGAGCAGCGCGCGGTACTCCTTAATCTTCTCGAGGAGCATGTGGTACTCCTCCGAGAGCTTGTCCTGCTCGAGCCCCGTGAGCCTGCCCAGGGTCATCCTGAGAATGGCCTCCACCTGCTTCTTGGAGAACTTGAACCTCTCCACAAGCCCGGCCTCGGCCGCCTGGGAGTCCTTGGCCGCCCTGATGATTGCAATCACCTCCTCGATGTTCTGGCAGGCGATTCGCAGGCCGTCGAGGACGTGCGCCCTCTTCTCCGCCTCGTCGAGCAGGAAGCGGGTCCTCCTGCGCACGGCCTCCTTGCGGTGCCTCAGGAAATGCACCATGAGGTCCTTCATGCTGAGCAGGACCGGCTTGCCGTCGACCAGCGCAATCAGAATCACGCTGAACGAGTCCTGGAGCTGCGTGTGCTTCCAGAGCTGGTTGAGCACGACCTGGTCGTTCTCGCCCTTCTTGAGCTCCACCACCAGCCTGGACCCCTTGCGGTCGGACTCGTCGCGGAGGTCGGAAATCCCCTCTATCCTGCCGTCCTTGACCAGGTCCGCGATGTGCTCGATGAGCTTCGTGCGGTTCACCTGGAAGGGGATTTCGGTCACGACGAGCCTCTGGCGGCCCTTGTTGTCCTCGGTGTGCACCCTCGCGCGGACCGTGAGAATCCCCCTCCCCGTGCGGTAGGCGCGCAGGATTTCCGACCTGCCGCATATGATGCCGCCGGTGGGGAAGTCCGGGCCCGGCACGAAGCGCATGATGTCCGCCACCGTGGCTTCGGGGTTGTCGATGAGGTGTATGAGCGCGTCGCAGACCTCCCCGAGGTTGTGCGGCGGGATGCTCGTCGCCATGGCCACGGCTATCCCCGAGGCCCCGTTGCATATCAGGTTCGGGAACTTCGAGGGGAGAATCACCGGCTCTGTCCGGGTCTCGTCGTAGTTGGGGACGAAATCGACCGTGTCCTTGTCGATGTCCTCCATCATCATGGTGGCGAAGGTGGTCATCCGGGCTTCGGTGTACCTCATGGCCGCAGGCGGGTCGCCGTCTATCGTGCCGAAGTTACCCTGGCCGTCGATGAGCGTGTAGCGCATGTTGAAGTCCTGGGCGAGGCGCACCAGGGTCGGGTAGATGACCTGCTCGCCGTGGGGGTGGTAGTTTCCCGACGTGTCGCCCGCTATCTTGGCGCACTTGCGGTGCTTCGCCCCGGGCCCGAGGTTCAGGTCCCTCATCGCGTGCAGAATCCTCCGCTGCGACGGCTTGAGCCCGTCGCGGACGTCAGGCAGTGCGCGGGCCACGATTACGCTCATCGCGTAGGTCAGGTACGAGGTCTTTATCTCCTCGACCAGCGACCTGTCGCGTATGTCGGTGTGTGGGGGGGTCTCGGAATCGGTCATGCGGATCTCCTTCAGAGCATGCGGGACCCGGAGCGCGGCGCAACCAGCGCCGCGGCGCGGGACCCCGGGCCGGACGGGCCGGCCTGGTGATTGCCCAGGAAAACGACGGCGGAAACCGCCCCGGCCAGGGCGAAGGCCGCTGCGGCGGCCTTGACGGCCCCGAGAACGAGTCTGAACCTGCCCCTGGCGGCGCCTCCGGCCGACGCGGCCTTGAGGAAGTCCACCCTGGACCCGACGCTGGAGTGCGAAATCGACCCGATGTCGCGCACGCCGCCGTTGAGCGCGGCGACCTTCTCGAGGGTCCTTGCGTACGCGGACGCGTCGCCCGACAGGTCGGCCGCGAAGAGGTCGGCGTCCTTCTCGAAGGTCCTGGCCGCCGCGGCCATGAAGGGCGCGAACAGCGCCGCCGGCGCCGCGAAAGCCGCGATGAGCGCAGGCCCCGTCAGGCCGGACAGCCCGTAAATCGAGATTGATAAGGACGCCCACGCGAAGGCCGGGCAGAGCAGGAACGCCCCGTGGCCGCCCTTGGCGTGGCCGATTTCGTGCGCCAGGACCATCCTGACCTCGTCGCGGGCGAGCCTCGAGACCAGACCGGGCGTGACCATCACGTACCTCGGCCTTGGCAGGATTCCCGTGACCGCGGCGTTGATTGACCCCGGCCCCGCGGCGTCCCAGATGTACATGCCGCTGAACGAGAATCCCGACCTCGCCGAGAGGCTGCGGAGGTCCTCGGCGGCTTCGGTCCCGCCCGCCGGCCGCAGGCTCCACATGGCCCTCACCACGAACGGGAAGAGCGCGGCCGCGGCCGCCGCGGCTGCGGCCGCCGCAGCGAACCCGAAAGCCGGGAACCACGCCGGGACGCCGTTCCATCCCATGCCGAGAAGCCCGGAAATGACCACGAGGACCAGCGAAATCGCCCCGACGGCCCTCGCCTCGCGGAAGAAGGCGGCCGCGGCACCCCCGATTCCGCCCGAGAAGGCGGCTGCGGAGGACGCCTCGGCCGCGGACGCCGCGGCCAGGTAGGGCAGTATCAGGATCGCGTCGGCCAGGAAAGGCGCTCCGCCGGCCGCCTCACGCGCCGCCGCGGCCCATCCCGCTCCGTGCGCGAGGAGGAGGAAGAGGCCGGCGACCGAGAGGCGGTAGAGTAGGAGCGTTCGGGCCGCGGATCTCGCCGCGGAATGCAGGTCCCCCAGCGAGGCGGAAAGCCTAGCCCTCGCGTCGAACGCAATATACAGGCCCAGCGCAAGCGCGAGCAGGGGCAGCGCCGCGGCGCATGCGGCGGCGCGGAACCAGCCGCCGGGCGCGGCCGCAGCCGGCCCCGCTTTCGACAGGACGAACGCGGCAATCAGGATGATGTGGCTCTCGAGCATCTCTTCATCCGCCTCGGGGGGCCTTGCTGCGGTCAGGCGGGCGGCTTCGCACGGACGGCCGTCCTGGACGGCCAGGATCCGGAGAAGACCTCAACCGCCGGGCCCGTCAGGAAGGCGCGGCCCGATTCGTCGATTTCGACCTCGAGGTCCCCGCCCTTGAGGTGGAGCCTGAGGGACGCCGAGGTGATTCCAAGCGACAGCCCCGCGGCGCAGACCGCCGTGGCGCCGGTGCCGCACCCGTGCGTCTCCCCGACGCCCCTCTCGTGCGTCCTCTGGAGGACCTCCGATCGGTTCAGCACCTGCACGAACTCGACGTTCGTCCTGCCGGGGAAGCGCGGGTGGTTCTCGATTGCAGGCCCCCACTTGGCGAGATCGAAGGAGTCGACGCCCTCGGTGAAAATCACGAAATGGGGGTTGCCTACGGACACGGGAACGCCGTCGAAGGCCCTTCCGCCCGTTTCCACGCGCACGGTACTGCCCTTGGGCGCGCCGGTCGCCGGGACGCCCATGTCCACGCGCACAGTCCGAATCCCGCGGTCGGAGGAGATGCGCACGTTCTTTATCCCTGCCCTGGTTTCTATGCGGAACTCGCCCTTCCGCGCGTACCCGCGGTCGAATGCGCAGCATGCCAGGCATCGTATGCCGTTCCCGCACATCTCCGCCTCGGACCCGTCGGGGTTGAACATGCGCATCGCGACGTCCGCGGCCCGGGACGGGAGCAGGAGAAGCAGCCCGTCGGATCCGATTCCGCGCCGCCTGTTGCACGCCACCTGGGCGGTTTCCGAGGGCCGGTCAAGGGCGCGTTCCATGCAGTCGACGAGCACATAGTCGTTCTCCGTGGCCGCCATCTTGGTGAACTCGAACGCCGCGACGTCCGCGCCGCCGGGGTCGAGCTCGGGCTTGAGGATTTCCGCCGCCCCGGACGCCTTGAAGAACGGCCCGGATTCCGCGGCCTTGGGAATCTCGACGACGATTCCGCAGGACTTGCAGGCGAATTTCCGGCCTTGAGGCACTCCGGAAACGTCGTATTTCGAGTTGCAGGACCGGCAATAGACGAGGTTTTTCCTAGGTTCCATAATCGCGGTTCCCAAGTCGTTCCTTCCGGAGCAAACCGGGTGTAATTTTAGGCCTTTCCAAGGGTTGGGTCAACAGCGAAAGCGCCGGGCGCCGCCCCGCGCAGAGGCCCTTCAGGAGGGAAAAGCAGACCGGCGCGTGTTGCCGTGATTGGGGTATTGGATGGAGGGTCGCGGTCTCGAAGACCCTCCGAAGCCCCGGCCCTGAACATCAGGCGAAGGAACCGGCGAAGTCGCGCGCTCCCCAAATAGAGTGCCCAACGCATGCTCTGGGTGAAGCACGCGATATTCGCCTCCCACGGAGATATTCGAGACCTTCACCCTCCCGATGTTCCCCTCCTTCGGGGAGAGGCCGGGTGAGGGGTTTTCAATCGGCGAGCATCAACGACGTCACACGGTCCACGGTAAGCATCTGGGACATCCAACGTGTCCAGGGTTACAACCTTCTCTCCACGGTCGAGTCTACTTTAACCCACGGTCCACTTCTTACTTCTCACTTCTTACTTCTTACTTCTTACTTCTCACTGTTCACCGCCCGCATAAACCGCGCCCCCACGTCCCTGCGTCCCTACGGCCTACGCCTCGCCCTGTCCCGCCTCAGGGCGGTTGTGCTTGCGGGCGTCGGCCCTCCTTCGCGCGCGCTCGTACGATAGGAGGAAGGAGTTCAGCTCGTCGAGTTCCGCGCGGTCCCAATTGCTCAAGTACGTGCGGCTCGAGAGCATATGCCGCTTCTTCTTCATCTGCGTTATCATGCGAAGCGGCCTGGCCGCAGGCTTCTTCGGCGGGGCTTCCTCTGCCGGCCGGCCGGATTCCGAGACTTTCCTGAGCTCCCCGCGGTCGAACCAGGCCGATCCGCACGGCCAGCAGAAGTCCAGGGCGATGCCGTTGATGGATGGGTAGGATTTCCTGGAGAGCTTGAGCCCGCAAGAGGGGCATGCCTTGGAGGGCTTGAGCATCCTGCCGTTCATGCGGAGGAATTCGAGCACGCCCGCGGCCGAAGGCGCGATTTCCGCCGCGAGACTGTCGAGCGAGTCCAGGCGAATCCACATGCCGCGGCATCCGGGGCACCGCCATACGGGCGAATCGCCCTTGCTCTTGCGTTCCAGGGCGTTCCTGCATCGCGGACACTGCATCCTCGTCTCCCTCAATCCGGGCCCGGTCGGGCAAGGGAGATGTTAGCATCCGGAGGCCCGAGGATGGAAGCGTTTCGCCGCGGCCCTGCCTTCGCTAGTCCATGCGCAGGTCGTCCCGGGCAATCCCCGCCTGCTCGAGGATGCGGTCCATGTCGCCCTTCCCGCCGGGCTGGCCGGGCGAGAAGGAGGCGTTGATCAGGCCGGGGTCGTTCGTCTCGACCTGGTAGGAGACGCTCCCTGCGGCGTCGACCTTCACGGACTGCGTCCTGTCCGGCAGGATCACCCCGGGGCCCGTGATTGACAGCGTGCCCCTGATTGCGCCGCCCGACGGGCTGCGCAGCACGAAGGTGACCAGGTTGCCCTCGGTCACTATTTTCTCGAGCGCCGTGAGGTCCACGGCGTCCTCCGCGAGACGGAAAGGCACGGAGTTGGTCTTCTTCTCTCCCGCGCAGACGCACGCGGAGAACGAATCGACCCCGGTCGGCGCGGGAGACAGGCATGCGCACACCGCGTACAGGCCCTCCCCGGACTGCGAGACGCTCATGGCGCGCATGAATCCTATCCCGGTGCCTCCCGACTCGACGGGGATAGAAACCGAAGCCAGGCCAAGCGCGCCGGCGCCCTTGCCCGTGCGCACGATGAACACGACCTCGGATCCGGACTGCATCTCCATCGGGCTGCCGCCTATGACGCTGTAGCTCACGATTGCGGGATTCGGCAGCGGGTTCGAGCCTTCCGATACCCCGATGCCGGTCTCAATCGAGTCCGCCACGTCGTCCGCGCCGAAATCCGGATCCGCCTTCCTGGCCTTCTCCACGGCCGGATCGAACACGTCGTTCGGCACCTCGATGCTGGTCGACCCGTCCGGGTTCGACCTGACCGCGGATCCCCCGGCGGAGGATCCGCCCCCTGCCGACCTGTTGAGCACGAACCCCGTGCCGACGCTGACGAGGATTCCGGGCATGACCTTGTTGAGGAACCCGCCGATTTCGTTCCAGAAGCCCTTGTCGTCCTTCACGAACACGTCCGGCGTGCTGCCCGTCGGCGAGTCCTTGGGCTGGGAGACGGTCTCGCCGCCGTCGGGCGAGCGTTTCCTCACCTCGGGGCACACCGTGACCGTAGTGGACGTCCGGCCCCTGGAGACGGTGACCTTGTTCGAGACGCTCACGCGGTCCGGCGGCCTGTCGACCTCGTGCTTCCGGCCCGAAGGGTCCACGACGGTAATGGTCGCGCCCGAGGACGTGTCCGAGGAATGCCTGACTCTTATGACCGTGATCGAGGAGTCTTTCCTGCCCGAGGCGGCGCGGTAGTCGTTCCTTTCCGACTCGCGGCCGCGCACCCTGACCTCGTACGTCTTCCCCGTCCCCGCCTTCGGGTCCCGGTTCTCCTCGCGAATGGCGATGTAGCTCTCCCTGTCCGATCCGCCGAGGTAGACCCCCTTGTCCCTGGTTTCCACGCCGCCGCCGCCTTCGGCGGCCGGTTTGTCGCCCTTGCGGGACACGCTCCTGCACGGGCACTGGATGGATTCCAGCTTGTTCTCGACCTTGATGCCGATTGACGTCGACCCGCCGTAGCGGACGGTGGTGCTGGATGACCCCCCGAATATGCCGAACTTGAATTCGTCGGACCTGTAGATTTCGGTCACGACCTCCAGCGTGGCGCTGCCGTGCACGTTGACGAGCACGCCTGCGGGGGCGTGCTCCTTCATGCCGAG
>JBFZBV010000316.1:0-6567 GCA_041308285.1 Planctomycetota bacterium
ACTCTGCCTTCTTCTCGGCCTCCTCCGCGAAGGCTGCTCCGGCGGCCGCGATGAGGACCAGCGCTGCCAAGGCTGTTCTTGCGGACCTGTTCATCATTCTCCCCGTCAAAACTTGATTCCCAGCGCGAGGACCACGCCCTGAAGCTCCATCTCGAGAGCCCCGTCGTCGGTCCCCGACTGGTCGATTGTCGCGTCGATGTTCTGGTACCTGTATCCCAGGCCGATGACCACCACCTCGGCGAGGAAGAAGTCGAGGCGGACGTAGAATTCGGTGAGCCTCACGTCGGTCTTTGTCGCCTGGAAGAACACGCCCGCCAGGCCGACGGTCAGCTTGAAGTACTCGCCGAGGTCGAATTCGGCGAACAGCCCCGTGTACGGGAGGGTGGCCTCGGCGTGGGCCGACCTGCTCGGCATCGCCGCGGACTCGGGCGTCATGAAGGTCCTCTTCGTCATCTCGCCCTTGAAGTCGAACATCACGATGCCTATGTCCAGCCCGATGAAGTAGCTCCCCGCGAAGTTCTGCATGGTCTGGATGGTCAGGCGGTGGAAGGAGAAGTCCATCTCGGTGTGGACGGTCTCGCCGAACCCGCCGCCCGAGGGGCCGTTGAAAATGGCGCCGTTGTACCAGAGGTCCCTCACGAGGACCTTGTTGCCGTACACCGAGTAGTTGCACCAGGTGAACAGGATCTTGCCGTACTGCACCTGGCCTATGTGGAATCCGATTTCCAGGATTTCGGGCGTGGCGTGCATGTCCAGGTCGCGCCTGAAGCCGATCTCGGTGCCGTCGTGATCGGCGTGGTTTATCTTGAGCATCCCGTTGAATATGGACGGGAGCCAGGCGCGGATTTCGAAGCCGAGCGTGAGGGGGACCTTCTGGTTCGACTGCGCGGTCTGGGCGGCCGATTCGCGGGCCGAGAGGATGAAGATGAAGAGGGCTGCGGCCGCGCATGCAATCCATGCGCACGCCGGGCCGGGCCGCGTACCGGGGTCTCTCATGTTCACGTCGCTTTCCGGGGGGGACAAACCGGGTTGCGGGGCCGGCTTCGACTCGCCGGACCCGCCGGGCGTCAAGCCGAGTTGGCCGAGGCGTCGTCCAGCACGTAGTCTTCTACGAAGATTGGCACGTCGTTCTGGACTGCGACGGCTATGGCGTCGCTTGGCCTCGAGTCCACCTCGATTTCGCGCCCGTCCAAACCAATCACGAGCCTCGCGAAAAAGGTGTTGTCCTTGAGGTCGTTGATCTCGACTCGGAGAAGCCGCCCGCCCATGGATGCAATCACGTTCGTCACAAGGTCGTGTGTGAGCGGCCTTACGGGCTTGAACTTCTTAATCCTCCTGTCGATTGCAGCGGCCTCGAAAATTCCGATTACAATCGGGAAACTGCGGTTCCCATTCAACTCCTTGAGGATTATCACCTGGGAATCCGAAATCTCGGATATCATTATCCTTACGAGTTCCACCTGAACCATGTTTCGGTCCCGAAAACACCTTCCGGCAGTAAATGATTTTACAGCATGCTCCTGAAGGGTGCAAAATCATTTCCCGCGGCAGGGCTTGTCCGGGCTGCGGGATTGAAGGCTCCGCCGTGCTCGTGTATCATCGCGATTGCTTTCGCGAGGCGATGGGGCGCCTGCCATGGATTGCGGGAGGCGAACGCCGCGCGCCCCGCTCAGAAGGGCGTTCGAAACGCTGAGGATTCCGGATTGAGCGGACGTTTCCGTCTTCCGAAGATGCCGGCGAGGCGCAAGGACGCCCACAAGGGGGATTTCGGCCGCGTGCTGGTCGTCGCCGGATCCGTGGGCATGGCCGGGGCGGGCTGCCTTGCGGCTGAAGCGGCGCTCCGCTCCGGGTGCGGGCTCGTGCGGCTCGCGACTCCGGAGCGCGCTCATCCCCAGGCGGCGTCGAGGCTTGCGTCAATCATGACGGCGCCGCTGCCACAGACCGGCGCAGGCACCGCGGCTATGGGCGCGCTCGCCGTGCTCAGGCCGCTCGGCCGCGACGCGGTCCTGGTCGGGCCCGGGATGGGCAGGAACAGGGAGACCGACCTGTTCATCAGGGATTTCGCCGCGGAAGTCTCATGCCCTCTCGTGGTGGACGCGGACGGCCTCGCCGCGGCCGGCGGCAATCCCGGAGTCCTTTCGAAGGCCGGCAGACCCCTGGTCCTCACGCCGCACCCCGGAGAGATGGCTCGGCTGACGGGGATTGCAATCCGGGACATTCAATCCGACAGGCGCGGATCCGCGGAAGAACTCGCTCGGAAGGTATCCTGCGTCGTCGTCCTGAAGGGGGCCGGCACCGTCGTCACCGACGGATCGCGCACCCGGATCAACAGGACGGGCAATCCCGGGATGGCCACGGCGGGTTCAGGGGACGTCCTTGCAGGAATCGTGGTCTCTCTCCTGGGGCAGGGGTTCGGAGCCTTCGAAGCCGCGGTCCTCGCAGCGCACGTTCACGGTCTCGCCGGCGACATCGCCGCGGAGGAAATGGGCATGGCTTCCATGACCGCCGACGATCTGCTCCGCATGCTCCCCGCCGCCTTCCGCCGGATGCGGCCTTGATGTCACGTGTTGCGCCCGCCCGGCCGGTCTAGTACAATCGGTAGTTCGAGTGTTTTTCCGTCTTCTTTGAACCTTCGAATGGTCACCGCAGAAACGGGCAAATACAGTTTCGCCGACGTGGCCCTCGAGCAGGGGCTCATCACGCCCCAGGCGCTGGACCGCTGCCGCCAGATGCAGGACCAGGCCCAGGCCAAGGGGGATAAGCCGAAGCACATCGAGGACCTCGCGATGGAGCTCGGACTCCTCACCGAAAAGGAAGTGCGGGCCGTCCACCTCGCAATAGAGAGGTTCAGGAAGGACTACAAGCAGAGGGAGGCGCTTCAGATCACCGGCTACCGCATCATCGACCTCATAGGCGAGGGCGGAATCGGCCGCGTGTTCAAGGCCGAGCAGATCTCCATGGGCAGGCTCGTCGCGCTCAAGGTCCTCCACAAACACTGGGTCGACGACGACGAGTTCAGGAAGCGGTTCCTGCTCGAAGCCAGGATAGTCGGGAAGCTCTCCCACAACAACCTGATTCAGGTCTACGACGTCGGCAAGGAGAAGGGGTGGTACTACTTCTCCATGGAGTTCGTGGACGGGAAGTCGGTGGAGTCCCTGGTTGAGGAGAAGGGGCACCTGGACAACACGCTCGCCATCGACGTCACAATCCAGACCCTGAGGGCCATACAATACATCTCGAAGTTCAACCTCGTGCACAGGGACATAAAGCCCAGCAACATAATGCTGACCATGGCAGGCGTGGCGAAGCTCGGGGATTTCGGGTTCGTGAAATCCAGGCCCGAGCTCGAGAAGGAACTCGGCATGGAAGGGATGGTCCTCGGCACGCCGGACTACATATCCCCCGAGCAGGCCATCGGATCCGAAAACGTGGATTACCGCAGCGACATCTACTCCCTGGGGGCGACGCTTTATCAGATGGTCACGGGAACGCCGCCCTTCGAGGGATCAAGCTCCGCGGTGATGGAGAAGCACATCAAGGCCGAGGTGCCGAGCCCGAAAAAGGCCTACGCGGAGATACCGGACGAACTCTGCCACATAATCGAGAAGATGATGGCCAAGAACCCGGAGGACCGCTACTGCGATTTCAAGGACCTGTTCGAGGACCTCGAGCTCGTGAAGGCCGGGGCATCGCCCGCCACGAAGAGGATAGACGCCGGCAAGACCACGCTTTTCCGCGCCTTCAGGGTCGGCAAGGACAGGCTGAACGAAATCAAGAGCCACAACAAGGAGCTCGAGAAGCGCGTGAAGAGCCTGGAACAGCGCTTCTTCGTGGTGCTCGCCGCTTTCGCGGCCGCGTTCGTTGCCGCCCTCGTGCTCCTCCTCCTCTACGTCGACAAGTAGCATCCCGGGGATCCGCGGCTTCCGCGGCCGGGGCGCGGCTTGTCCGGTCGAAACGAAAAAAAAACCCGTGCCTGCCGGGCACGGGTTTCTGTGTCTTCGGCGACCTGCTTCGGCTACTTCTTCGCGTATTCCTCGTAAGAGTTGTGCGGGTTGTGGCACCTCACGCAGCGGGCGCCCGGGTTCTTGTCGATGGTCTCGGCAAGGGCCTTGAGCGCTTCCGGGGTCTTGTTCTTGGCCGCTTCCTTGTTCTCCGCGACTTTGACCCATTCTATGTGCGCGCTGCCCGGGCCGTGGCATCCCTCGCAGCCGACGCTCGCGAGATCAGGGGTCTCCTCGATGCTCTTGAACCCCGACGGTTCGCCGTAGCCGGTCGTGTGGCAGTCGAGGCAGGACCTGCCCGTGAGAGGGTCCTTCATCGTGTGGTGTTCCTTCTTGAGCGTCTCGAAGTTGGTGGCGTGCTTCATCTTCTCCCACCGCTGGTAAATCTGGCCTTTCATGTGGCACGCCTTGCACTTCTTCGATCCCACGTAAGTCGCGTCCTTGGGAGGAGGCCCTGCCTGGAGAGCCTTGGCCGCGAGGAATCCTCCTGCGATCAGCGCACCCAGACCGACGGCGACGAACAACCTGATGAACTTCATGTCGTCCTCCTTTTATGCCAAAAGAGCCGTTCCCGGGCGTCCATGTCTCTGAGATGCTAACCGATTCCGCCGGCGTCTGCATCCCGGCCGGCCGGAATTTACAGAACCGTGACATGCTACGGGGCGGCGTGCGGGATGTCAATCCAAAAGCCGTGCCGCTGCGGAGCCGCGGGGCTTGCTTCGGCCCGGGGGGCGCATACAATGTGCCGGGCTTCGGAATCGGCTTTTGCTCAGGAGGCAGCATGGCTTCGGCTTCGGTTGACCTTGCCGCCCGCGCCGGCGGGCTGGCCGCGTTCATGAGGAAGGCCGGATGGGATGCGGTGGTGGCCGGGCCTTCGCCGAACTTCATATATCTCACCGGCCTCGACCTGTGGCGGAGCGAGAGGCTGATAGCCGCCGTGTTCAAGCCCGGCCGCAAGCCGGAGCTCGTGCTCCCGGCCTTCGAGGCGGAGCGGGCCCGCGCGTCCAATCTCGATATGGAAATCCGCCCCTGGGAGGAGAACGACGACCCGTACGCGGTATGCGCCGGTCTGCTCGGCCGCTCGGCCGTGGTCGCCGTGGAGGAGAAGACGCCCTTCTCCGAGTTCGACAGGCTGAGAAGCGCTGCGCCCGGCGTGAAGTTCGTTTCCGCGGAGGCCGCGACGGGCGGCCTCAGGCGCAGGAAGTCCGCGGCGGAGGCCGAATCGATTAGGAAGGCGTGCAGGATCACCGTGGCCCGCCTGGGCGAGATTGCAGGATGCCTCGAGCCGGGAATGGAGGAGCAGGACGCGGCCTCGCAGCTCGAGGTGGGGGGGCTGATGCAGTTCGGGCCGTCGTCGGCGATACCGCATTCCGAACCGGGATCCAACGCGCTCAGGGAAAGGGACGTGGTCGTCGTCGACACGGCGGACGTGTGCGACCACTACACGTCCGACATCACGAGGACGATTTTCGTGGGCGAGCCGGACGAGGAGATGGTCAGGGTCTACTGCGTGGTCAAGAGGGCCCAGGACGCGGCGATCGCCGCCGTGAAGGCCGGGGTCCCGGCAGGTGACATCGACCGGGCGGCGCGGAGTGTGATTGAGGACGAGGGTTACGGCCCGTACTTCACGCACAGGGTCGGCCACGGAATCGGGCTAGAGGTGCACGAGATGCCCTTCATGCACGGCGGCAACCGCGATCCGCTCGTGGCGGGCGACGTCATCACCATCGAGCCGGGAATCTACCTGCCCGGCCGCTGGGGCGTGCGCATAGAGGACGACGTGCTGGTCACCGAAACCGGCTCGGAAGTCCTTTCCGAGCGCGAGCGGGAAATGACCGTGCTCGAGTTCTGATTGCTTCGCAGGGGGGAACGCTTTGAAAAACGTTCCCCCTGCAACCCCCTTCGCAAACTTCATTCTTCCTGCAGGTGAACTCAATCCTGTTTTTTTCGTTCATAGGGATATCCGCGCATGGTTTCCCAGGCGGCGATCTCGCAGGGGATTTCTTACGGAGGTTGCGCATGATTCGCGGATTCATCGCTTTTTCGGCTTTCTCAATCGTCTTCATCCAATGCGCCTCGGTCTCGTGTGGAGACGGAGAAGGGGCGCCGCCGCCGTCCAATCCATGGGAAGGATGCTGGCAGAGGGTCGACGACGCCGGATTCACGCTGAAAATCGAGTCCGCGAGGTTCGTTATCCTCTCGCGCGGGAGGCTTCATGCCGGGCGGATACTCGGGCAGGACCCGGCGGGCCTGAGGGTGCGATTCGCCGGAATCCGCCTGCTCCTCAAGCTGGAAACGGGGGAAGGCGGTCTCATTCGCGTGGACCTGATGCATCCCATCAAGCACGGAAAGAACGAATGGAAAACGTACAGGAGAATCGAATCGGCGCCGCCGGAATTGGAGCTGAAGCCGATCGTGCTGGGGAAGGCGGATAAGCCGGACCAGCGGGAAATCGATGAGATTAAAGAAGGCCTTGACCTGAGGCTCGCGGAGGACAGGGCGGTGCGCACGGATCCGACGCGCGGCCCGGACCTCGCGAAGACGGACAGGGAAAACGCCGCATGGC
>JBFZBV010000317.1:0-6364 GCA_041308285.1 Planctomycetota bacterium
GTCGATGATTACGGACTGGGCGTACGTGCCCCCGTGCACGACCCTGTGCCCGACCGCGCATATGCCCGCCAGGCCATTCCGGCCGCCGAGGCACCTGACCACCGCGTCGAAGGCCTGGACGAACCCGGCGCCTTCGAGGGCCTCCTCGGACTTCGTCCCGTTCTTCGTGGAGACGTGCCTCGTGCCCTTGATGCCGATTCTCTCTATCTGCCCCTTGGCGGCGACCGAGGCGTCGCGGCTCTCGTAGAGGCAGTACTTGAGCGATGAGCTCCCGCAGTTGATTGTCAGTATCCTTCCGCCCCTGGGGACGTCGAATTTCTCGAGGCCGTAGGGGTCGAACTGGGCCTTGCGGGCTTCGGCGACGAGACGGGCCTCCTTTATGTTCCTCTCGCGCTCGAGGAGGCGGCGGGATATCGTCATGGCCAGCGCGGCGGTCAGCATGGGCTCGCGGGCGACGATCGGCGACATGTCGGCGTGGGCGATCATGAGGACCTTCGCTGCGGTCTTCGCGAAGACGTCCGCCGTGGTCGGCTCGCCCGTCATCATCGAGACCTCGCCGAAGTGATCGAAGGGCTTGAGGACCTTGAGGACGGTCCTCGTCCCGTCGGCGGCCTCGGCGGAGACTTCGACCTCGCCCTGCGCGACGATCCCGAACGCGGCGCCGGGCTCGCCGAACCTGATGATGGCTTCGCCCGGCCCGAAGTCGCGGAGCGTGGCCTTGGACGCGAGTTCCGCCGCCGATTCCGGGGATATCTTCCTGAAGACCGGTATCTGTCCGACGATTTCCTTCGGTTCCATGCGGATCTCCTGAGTCAGAGCCGCCCTGCCGGAGCCCCGGCCGGCGCGGAGCCTGAAGCGGGGGCTGCGGCGCACCCGGCCCGCATCCTATTCGAAATCCATCTCGAAAGCGACGACCCCGCCCTCGGGCTTGGTGCTGACCTTGAGCCCCGACGCGTTGAACACGGCCTGCATTGCCTTGTTCTCCTGGAGGACGGCGGCGGAAAAACCCTTTATCCCGTTGCTGCGGGCGATTTTGGCGAGGTGTCGGCACAGGAACGAGCCGATTCCGCGGTTCTGCCAGTCGTCGCGCACCACGAACGCGACCTCCGCCCTGTTGGTGCTCTTGTCGAGGTAGTAGGCGCCGACCGCAATCAGCTCCTCCCCGTACGCCTCCGGGAGGGTCCCGACAATCGTTATCTCGCTGCGGTGGTCGATGTACGTGAAGTCCTGAATCTGCTTCCTGGACACCATCTTCGTCCGGGACATGAAGCGGTAATAGAGCGTCTCGCGGCTGAGCGCGTAGAAGAGGTCCCTCATCCTGGGCTCGTCCGTGGGGAGGATGGGCCTGAAGCCGATTTGAGTGCCGTCCTCGAGGAGCTGGGTCGTCCTGAGGCCCATCGGGCCCTGGGCTATCCTGCTTCCCACCGCCGCGAGGTCCCCGGGCACGTATTTCGCCTCGATTGCCTTCTTGAGCAGGTCGGCCCGGAAGTCGGGGTGGGATATGGAAATCAGGGCGAGGGCCCTCTGCTGGACGCTCTTGCCGTGGAGGTAGGCGACCCCGTACTCGGTCACGACGTAGTGCACGTCGCCCCTGGTGGTGACGACTCCCGCGCCGGGGGAAAGCATGGCGACAATCCTCGACACCTTCCCTCCCTTGGCGGTGGACGGCATGGCGATGATGGCCTTGCCGCCGGGGGAGCGCGCGGCGCCGCGGTTGAAGTCCACCTGCCCCCCGATTCCGGAGAAGAACTTGGACCCGATCGAATCGGCGCAGACCTGGCCGGTCAGGTCCACCTCGAGCGCGACGTTAATCGCGACCATCTTGTGCTGCCTCGAGATGAGGGCAGGGTCGTTCACGTACTCGGTCGGGTGGAAGCTGAAGGCGGGGTTGCCGTCGATGAAGTCGTAAAGCCTCCTTGAGCCGAGGCAGAAGCTCGCGACGATTTTCCCCCTGTCCACGGATTTCATGGAGCCGTTTATCGTGCCGGACTCGACCAAATCGATGATGGCGTCGGTGAACATCTCCGTGTGCATGCCGAGGTTCTTCTTGTCCTTCAGGAATTCGATTACGGCGTGCGGGATGCGCCCGATTCCGAGCTCGATTGTGGACCCGTCGTCCACCAGGGCGCTCACGTACTCCGCAATCTGCCTCGTCGCTTCGGTGGGCTTCGGCTGGCGGTATTCCACGAGCGGATAGTCGACCGGGACCAGCGCGTCTATGTCGAGGGCGTTGATGAAGCTGTCGCCGAGAGTCCTCGGCATGTTGGGGTTGACCTCGGCGATGACCATGCTCGCGTTCTCCGCCGCGGTCTTGACGATGTCCACGGATACCCCGAACGAGCACATGCCCCTCTCGTCGGGGGGCGAGACCTGTATGAGCGCCGCGTCGAGCGGGAGCCGCCCGGAGCTGAGCAGCCTCGGGATGTCGGAGAGGAAGATGGGCGTGTAGTCGCCGAGCCCCTCCTGGATTACCTCCCGCACGTTCTCGTAGATGAAGAACGAGTTCACGTGGAAGTGCTCGGCCAGCCTGCGATCCGCGTAAGGGGCCTCGCCCAGCGTGAGGAGGTGCACGATTTCCGTGTCGGTGAGATCGGAGGCCCTCGCGACGAGGGCGGAGACGAGCTTCGCGGGCGTCGCGCAGCCCGTGCCGATGAACACCCTCTGGCCGGGGTTGATGCGCTTCACCGCCTCCTCGGGGGCGGCAATCGAGTCCTTGAACTTCTCCTGCCAGAGTGGATCATACATCGCTTTGGCGGGGCTCATTGTCCGTCTCCTCCGGACAGGGTCATCCTGGCGTCGGCGACGCTGGCTCCGGAGCCGACCCTGCCCACAATGAACGGGTTGATGTCCAGCTCGGCGATTTCGGGGAAGTCGGTCACGAGCTGGCTTATCCGCTGCAGGCCGTCGGCTATCTGGCCCATGTCCACCGCGGCCTGGCCGCGCGCGCCCGCGAGCAGGGCGTAGCTCTTCGTGCTCTGCAGCATCTGCACCGCCTCCTCGGCGGTTATGGGCGCGAGGTTGAACGTCACGTCCTTCATGACCTCGACGAATATCCCGCCCAGCCCGAACATCAGCATCGGGCCGAACTGCCTGTCCCTGCTCATGCCGATGATGACCTCCCTCCCGGGGGGGGCCATGCGTTCGACGTACACGCCGTCGAGCCGCGCATGGGGGCTCCGTCTCCCGATTCTGAGCATCATGAGCTCGAAGGCGTCCCTGACCGCGTCCGGCGATCCGAGGTTCACCCTGACGCCCCCCAGGTCGGACTTGTGGATGATGTCCGGCGACCAGACCTTCATGGCCACCGGGAACCCGAGCCTCTCCGTGACGGCGACCGCCTCCTCGACCGTGGCCGCCACGCCCCCCTCCGGGACGGTGAAATCGTAGGCTTTGAGAATCTGCTTCGCGTCGACCTCGCCGACCTCGCGCCTGCCCGTGCGCAGGTACCTGGAGATGACCCTCTCCACGCGGCGCCGGTTGACCGGGAACCTGGCGACGATTCTCGGCGGCCTGTTCTTCCAGGCCGAGTAGCCGGCCATGGCCTTCAGCGCGGCGACCGCCCTTTCGGCCGACGGGTACTGCGGCACGCCCCCGACGCTCAGGACGCCCCTCGCCTCCTTCACGGCGAACTCGCCCATGAACGCGGCCGTGACCGGCTTGCCGCCCCCGCATGCGCGCACCACGGCGTGCGATGTGGAAAGCGGGTCGGACATGGCCTGGGGGGCGAAGAGAATCGCCGCCGCGTCCACGCCCGGGTCCGCGAGGATCGCGGCGATTGTGCGGCCGTAGACCTCGGGCGTCGAGTCCCCCAGCATGTCGACGGGGTTCGCGAAGTTCGCCGCCTTGGAGAGATAGGACCTGAGTTCCGCGTCGGTGGCGGCGGACAGGCGCGCCATCGACAGCCCGGCGTTCTCGACCGCGTCGGCGGCCATGATCCCGAGGCCTCCGGCGTTGGTGATTACGGCCACCCTGCCGCCCGCGGGGAGCGGCTGCATGGAGAAGGCCATGGAGTAGTCCAGCAGCTGTTCGAAGGTGTCCGCCCTGATGACGCCGGAGCGCCTGAAGGCCGCGGCGTAGGCCGTGTCCGCGCCCGCGAGGCTCCCGGTGTGGCTGGAGGCCGCCTGCTTGCCGGCCTTGGTGGTCCCCGCCTTCATGAAGATGACGGGCTTCCTCTCGCAGGCCGAGACCGCGGCCTTTATGAACTCGTTTCCCGCGTTTATGTCCTCCAGGTAGCCTGCGATGACCTTCGTGTCCGGGTCCTCGGCCAGGGCGGGAAGGAGGTCGACCTCGGAAAGGTCGGCCTTGTTTCCGATGCTTATGAGCTTGCCCAGGCCGAAGCGGTTGCCCTTGGCCCAGTCTATGAGGACGGTGCACACGGCGCCGGACTGCGTGATGACCGACACGTTGCCCTTGTCGGGGACGGACAGGGCGAAGGACGCGTTCAGCTTGTGGTGCGTGTTGATGAAGCCCACGACGTTGGGGCCCAGCATCCTTACGCCGGATTCCCTCAGCATCAAGGCGATCCGGCGCTCGAGGCCGGCGCCCTCCTCGCCAATCTCCTTGAAGCCGGCGGTTATCACGATGGCGACGCGCGCGCCGTTGGCGGCGAGGCTCCGCGCCGCATCCTCCACGGCCCGGACGGGAACGGTGATTATCCCGAGATCGACGGCCGACCCGTATTCGGACAGGTCCTTGTAGCATTTGAGGCCGAGGACCTCGCCCGCGGACGGGTTCACGGGCACGACCTGCCCCTCGAACCCGCTGTCGAGGATGTTCTTCACTATCGCGTACCCCACCTTGCCGGGGGTCCGCGAAGCGCCGATTACGGCTATGCTCGCCGGTTTGAAAAGGGCTTCCAGCATGCCAGCCTGCCTCAATCTGCTCCAGAGGTCCGCGACTCGGCGAAGATCACCTTCCTCGCCTCGAGGTCCGCGAGAATCGCCTCCGCGAGACCGGCGTCCCTTCCTATCTCCTCCATGGGCACGACTCCCGGCCGCCGTATCCTGCCGCTCAGCACCATCCTTGCGACGGCCGCCGCGGGGAACGCGGTCGTCCTGGCCATCGACGAGAACGAGGTGGACGGGTCGTAGTAGTCGACGAGGTCCCACCGCATCCCGATTTTCCGGCCCCCCCTGGCTCCCGCGACGTCCACCCTCATGACGGTGAAATCCTCCTCGTCCTTCCCGTACTTCCAGGCGGGGAAGAGGAGGGCGGACGTCACGTCGAGGGGCTTGACCCTCTGGCCCAAGACCTCCACTTCGTCGGACCTGAAGAAGCCCGAGTCGCGGAGGAACTTGGCGTAATCCCTGTGCCCGGGCCATCTGAGGGTCTTCTCGGTCATCCTCGAGGCCCTGACGGTGAAGAGGAGCGACCTCAGCCCGTCGGTGTTGAACGCCTCAAGGGTGCCGACGCCCGGGAAGTCCAGGAGTTCGGGCTCGGAGAGGGCCTCCTTCACCACGACCGTCCCCCCCTCGACCATCCTGGCCGGCCTCACGTACTCCTCGATGACGTCCGACGGCGAGAACGGCGCCTTGTACTGCCAGGGCAGCGTCCTCACCCTCGGCAGGCCGCCCACGCATATCGAGACGCTGTCCAGGGAGTCCATCTCGGCCGACGCGCGGCCCACGAGGAGGTTGCTCATGCCCGGCGCGACCCCGCAGTCCGACACGACCGTCACGCCCGCCTCCCTCGCGGCGGCGTCGGCGGCCATGGCGTCCTCCGGCATGAACGAGATGTCGCAGTAGTTGCGGCCGGCATCGACGACCGCCCTGAGGGCCGCCATGCCGATCCTGCCGGGCAGGGCTCCCAGGACGATGTCGAAATCCCCGGCTATTCTGGCGATTTCGGAGCCGTCCGAGAGGTCGGCGTGCATGGTCTCGACGTTCTTTCCTCCCAGCCTCTCGAGGGAGGCCCTGCTCAAGTCGGCCGCCGTCACGCGGAGGCCTGCGTCGGACGCAAGGTCCTGCGCTATCACCGAACCGACCATGCCCGCCCCGAGCACCAGGGCTCTTTTGCGCTTGCTCACGACGGATCCCCTTCCAAGACAACTCTGGTCGGGGAATTCTACGAATAAAGGGACGTTTCCGCAAAGGTCTGGCCGGCCTGCCGGCCGTGAAGAGTCGTGCGCGGAATCGTTGGTGCGGTCATCGGCAGCGGGGGTCATGGAGTTTGGGAATGACTTACAAGGTGGAATGACCGTTCTTCCTTGTGAGGCCCTGCCGTAGTCTCAAAGCCCGGCCCATGACTGCGGCGGGGTCTTTGCCTTGTGACAAAAATACGGGGCCAGGATAACCGACGTCTCCGGATTCCATTTCCCACTTACCCTTCCCCTTCCCCTCTTCCTTCAAGCTGCACGGAAGCCGCC
>JBFZBV010000318.1:0-2678 GCA_041308285.1 Planctomycetota bacterium
CTTCGGTGCCCCCGATTTTGAAGATGAACCTGGCGTCGGACCCGTCGAACATGCCGCCGTACGCGAACACGGTCACGCATTGGTTTTCCGGCAGCGCTATGGTGTAGTGCCCGCATGCGCAGACGGACGCCGCCCGCGAGTCCGCGCCGAACAGCTCGTGGACCCAGGAGGCCTCAATCCGCACCCTGACCCCTTCGGAGAAGAAATGGCGGTAGGTCGTGTCGTCGTAGCAGAGCCACGCCGAGGCCGAGTTCCCCCAGCCCGATTCCGCGGGCATGCCGGTCCTGCTCAATCTTATCCTGTCGCGCCTGAGGGTGAAGCGGATGCCGATGTCGAACGCGCCGATCTCCCTCCCCGCTTCGATTGCGCCTGACCAGAATTCGTCGTTGTACGACTGCAGGACGTCGCCGCCGTCGTATTCCCGGAACGTGTACTTGAAGTAGGAGAGGTTGAGGGCGGCCTCGTACGGCGAGAAGAAGAGCGAGGGGTCGCTGTAGGAAATCACGAGGTTGTGGCCCCTCGTGGCGACGGTGCCGCCCAGGAGCAGGACCTTGCCCAGCCCGAACATGTTGTATTCCACGATGTCCAGCCCGAACTTGGTGTCCCCCTTGTACGACGAGACGTTCGGGACGGGCGACAGCGTCCATTTCTCGTCCACGCGTATGTACATCGCCGGATTGGCGTCGTCCAGGCACGCGAGGACGTCCACGTGCTCGAAGAGCCTCGTGTTCGTGACCTTCCTGCGGATTTCGGCGGGATCGGGCGCGCAGCGCGGTTTTCCGCCGAGAAGGCCCGCGGCGGCGAGAATCACGTTCTCGTCCGTCTTCTCGTTGCCTTCCACGATTATCCTCACGCATTCGTCCGGATTCCCGGCCGACGCCATCGCGGAACAGATTGCGGAGAATGCCGCCACGAGGAGCGCGGGGGCCAGCCGGAGACGGCCGTGTCGCGGGAGCGGATCAAAGGACATCTGCATGGGTCCAAAAACACGGAAGACGGGCATTTTCACGGCTCCGGGGCGGCGATGCAAGGACAAACTCGTCGGCCCAGCGATGAAGAGTCGCGCGGAGCGAAAGGTGGTTCACCTGAGGACGAAGTCCGCGACCGGGGCGTGGACGAAGTGGGGGTGCCAGTATTCGCCGACGAGCGCCGTGGCGTCGCGTGCGAACTTCGGGGCACCCAAGGCCGGGCAGACGAAGTCCTTAATCAGGCCGAACACGTCCACTGACACTCCGAAGAACAGGTGGCGCTCCCTCTTTTCGCCCTTGGGCTTATAGCCCACAGCATAATAACCCGCGTAGATTTCCAGATACCTGAGTGCCGTCTTGCGCAGGGCGGGGATGCCGTCGAGCTTGAAAACGAGGAAGTACTTCTGGCCGGAGTAGTCCTCGGCCATGTTGTAATCGGTATACTTGAATCTCGAGGTGGAGGCGTACCAGAACCTGAAGTCCAGCGCCCTGTCGAGCCACGGGACGAGGTCGAGAAGGGCGGCGAGAATCGATCCCGCGGCGTTGAACGCGACATCCCAGAAGGAAAACCCGTAGTCGTAGAAAGCGTCCTCTATCTCGGAACCCAGGTACACCGCCTGCACGACGAGCGCGCTCACAATCTCCGAGGCCGCAGGGCCGAGCCCGGTCCAGCGAAGGAGCCCTCCGAATCCCCTCGTCATGGCGTAGCAGGCGAATGCGTGTCCGAATTTGTCTGATCCGCCGGCGTAAGAATCCTGCTCCATGTTCCCCTCGCGGGTCATGTGGAATTCCCGCGGATCCTCCTTCCACCAGAACCCGAAGCCGTAAGCGACGTAGCCTCCCAGGCAGGCGGCGCCGAGGCCGAGCACGGCGGCGAGGCGCAGAGTGTCCGGCCCGTCGTCATCGTCCGGCGGTTCCGGGTCGGGAAGGCCGGCAGGGGAGGAAGAACCGGGATTCCACGATGCGAAGCGCGGCTCGTCCGCGCGGCATTCGCCGGACGCGAGTGCGAGAACGAGAATCAGCGCCGCCGGCGCTGCGGAACGGGCGGGTTTCAAGGTCGGTCGGTGCTGCGGCACCACTGCCAAAGACATAGGCAAGCGCTTCCACGCGAGAAAAGCGAGCCGTCCCCCCGGCGGGAATGCGCTTCGAAGGGCGCTCCGGCCGGCCGGGGCCACAGATAATATGATTTTATAGTTGATTTTTGCACGAAAATCTGGGATTTCATTCGTAGGCGCCGATGCAGGCCGGTCATAACTCTTTAATCGGCTTGCCTTAGCGGGGTTTGCCCGGAGGCCCGGGCGCCTGCCGGCCCGCGGGATCGCCCTGACGGGGACAAGGGACGGCGGGAGCCGCTTGATTCGTGTGCCCGCGCGCGGAGCGCAAGGTATGATCCTGACGGGCCCGGGACCGGCTCCCGGTCCGGTTCGGGCCCGTTCGCGTCATGTTCAGTGGAGGAATCATGCCGTACGACAAGGATCTGGACAAGGAGCTGTTCACCGACATCAAGGAATTCGAAAGGACGAGGATTAGGGTCGGCGTATTCTCGTACAACGACGGCCCCAGGAAGATACAGCTCGCAAGGGAGAACAAGAACAGGGACGAGGAATGGCGCTTCGCCAAGCTCGGCAGGCTTTCGAGGGAAGAGGCGGAAGCCATGATGCCGATGATTCAGAACGCTCTCAATCATCTCAAAAAGGAAGAGGGTTAGGC
>JBFZBV010000319.1:0-7462 GCA_041308285.1 Planctomycetota bacterium
ACTCGACAAAGGGCTCGAGATGGCCAGGGAAATCATCGACATATCGAGGAAGCTCGCGGACGGCAACCTCGAGCAGAAGAAGGCTCTCGTGGAGCTTTCGAAGCTAGCGGACAAGGCGCGCGACATCAAGCGCTCGAAGGAGTTCGAGCCTGTCGAGAGCGCGTTCAAGCCCCAGAACCCCTCACAAATCGAAAAGGATTCGCTGTCCGAGAAATTGGCGAACGCAATCGAAAAGGAGGGCCAGAGCGCCGCAGTGCGGGAGCTCATGAAGGAAATCGACAAGCTCAGGGAGCAAATCACGAAGAACCAGCTCACGGAGGAGGACCGCAAGAAGATGGAGAGGGAACTCCGCAGGCTGGAACGCGACTTCCAGATTCCGCCCGAAATCGCCGAGAAGCTGAAGAAGCTGTCCGAAGAGCTGGCCAAGCGCGGAAAGAAGGACGGCGACGAACAGGAGAGCAAGTACGAGAATCCTGCGCCGGATTTCGATGAACTCCTCAAATCGCTCGAAGAGCTCGCCGCGAAGATGGAGGACAAGGAATTCCTCGAGAAGCTCCTCAAGCAGCTCGAGAACGCGAAGGACGGGATGGCCGGCGGCAGCATCCCCCTCCCGGGCCAGCCGGGCGGGAAGGGCGGAACTAATCCGGGGGGCGGCAAGCCCACGGACGATGGGAAAGACTCGGGCGGGGCCGGAAGAGGAAAGGGCGGCGAACCCCCGGAGAAGGAGGGATCGACCGGCTGGAAGGATACGATCCTCGGGGGGAAGCTCGACAGGTCCGGCAAGATAGTCGGCATATCGACGTTCAAGGGCCTTCCCGAATCGGGAGAGGCGAACGCCGAGTACGAGCGCCTCTTCGCGGAATTCCAGAAATCCACGGAGGATACGCTGGTCAAGGAGAAGATTCCGGCCGAATACAAGGATTTCATCAGGAAATACTTCGATTCCATAAGGCCTTCCAGGGGGGGCGGGAATTGATGCATCTCCCGGGAGAAATTGCCGGCTCCCCCGCGGCAGGACGCGCATTTTCCGGGCTTCCGAGGATTGCCTCCGCGCTCGCTGCGGCCGGGCTGGTCGCCGCGGCCGTCGCGGCGTCTCAAATCGCCCCTTCGGCCCCGGCCTCGCCCGACGCCGGGCCCGCCGCCTGCACGGCCGCCATCCTCTCCGGAGCGGTTTACAATCCGCGCGACGCATCCTGCGATCCGGACGGCCGCATATTCGTCCTCGATAGGACCGCCAGGGTCTTCGTCGTCGGCGCGGACGGCGTGATCGAAAGAATCGTGGACATGCCCGAAAAGCGCAACGGGAACCCCCAGGGGATATGCGTCTCCGGCTCGGGCGAACTCTACGTCGCCGATACCCACTGCAACAGGGTGCTCGTATTCTCACCCCGCGGGCAGCTCGTCCGCTCCTGGGGCTCGTATGGCGACGGCCCGGGTCAGTTCCGTTACGTGACCTCGGTCGCGGTCTGGCGCGACGGCAGGGTCTACGCCGCGGAATACGGAGGCAACGACAGAATCCAAGTGTTCCGCGAAGACGGCACGTGGCTCGGGTCTTTCGGCCGGCGCGGATCCGAACCGGGCGCCCTCGACAGGCCTTCGGGCCTGGCTCTGGCCCCCTGCGGCAGACTGTACGTGGCCGACTCGTGCAACCACAGAATCCAGGTCTTCGACTTGGAGGGGCGCTTCCTGTCGGCCTTCGGGCGCCGCGGCGCAGGCGCCGGCGAACTCAACTTTCCATGGGACGTGGACATAACTCCTTCCGGGGAGGTGGTCGTCGTCGAGTACGGCAACCACAGGCTCTCCTGGTTCGGCAGGAACGGGGATTTCCTGCGGTCCGCCATGGGCCCCGGGAAAGAGGAAGGGATGCTGAACTGCCCATGGGGAGTCGCCGCGGGTCCGGGAGGCGAAGTGTACGTGGCGGACACCTGCAACGACAGAATCGTCGCAATCCCCGCTTCCGATTCCGATTCCCGCTCCGGCCATGGACGCCCGCGGGGCGGCCCGGGATATTCGGACGCCGGCCGGGGCCGGTTCCCCGCCGGTTCCGCCGGGACCGGTTCTTTCAAGAGGTAATCGCGTTTCCAGAGACAGATGCCGTTCTATCCCGTACATCTCGAGCCGTTCCTCATCCTCCTGCTGCTGCCGGTCCTGGGCTTCGTAGCCTGGAAGAGCCTCACCGTCGAGTCCGGCGCGAGGAAATGGGCTGCCTTCGGCATAAGGGCTGCGGTCCTCCTGCTGCTGGTCCTCGCCCTCGCCGATTTGAGATTCGCCGACGTCGGGGAGAGGCTGTCCGTCATGTTCCTGGTCGACCATTCGGCGAGCATACCGCCCGAGGAGCGCGACAGGAGCCTCGAGCGCGTGAGGAAGGCGCTGGAGGGCCTGAAGGACGGCGACAGGGCGGGGCTCGTGATTTTCGGAAGCAACGCGAGCATCGAGTCCATGCCGGAGGAGAAGCCTTCGTTCCAGAGGATTTCCTCGGTCATCAACGCGGACTACACGGACATCGGGAACGCCCTCAGGCTCGCGTCCGCTTCCTTCCCGCAGGGGAGCCAGCGGAGGCTGGTCCTGGTCAGCGACGGGAACGAGAACACGGGCAATGCCGTGGAGGAGGCGAGGCGGGCATGGGCCTCGGGCGTGTCCACGGACGTCATGCCGGTGTCGTATTCCTACGGCTCGGAAGTGCAGGTCGAGAGGCTGGTCCTGCCTCCCAGGGTCAAGAAAGGGGAGACGTTCGAGGCGCGCCTCATAATCACATCCACAAAGGATACCACGGCCAAGATTTTCATCACGCTCGACCGCGCCCTGATAAACGAGCCGAAACCCCTTAAGCTTTCTGCTGGAAAGAACGTCCTGGTGCATTCCATGCGCCTCGACGAGCCGGGATTCTACAGCTTCACGGGCCGGGTCGAGCCGGAAGCCGACACGGTCCCCGGCAACAACCTCGGGTCGGCGTTCACAATCGTAGAGGGCGAGCCGAGGGTGCTGTGCATCGGTCCTTCGGAGGACGTGTCCTTCGTCAGCGAAGCCCTGGTTTCCCAGGGTATTCAGTGCCGGACGGTGGGCCCCGAATCCGCGCCGGCCAGCGCCGCAGGATTCCAGAGCTTCGACTGCGTGTTCCTGTGCAACGTCCCCTCCTCGACATTCTCGAAACAGCAGATGGAGGCGTTGAGTTCCAGCGTAACGAATTTCGGACTCGGCCTCGTCATGGTCGGCGGCGACCAGAGCTTCGGGGCGGGCGGGTACTTCAAGACCCCAATCGAGGACGTCCTGCCCGTGAGCTGCGAGATAAAGCAGAAGAAGATTCTCCCGAACGGCGCGCTCGTCCTCATAATGCATACGTGCGAGTTCGAGGACGGAAACTTCTGGGCCAAGAACATCTCGCGGAAAGCCGTGGAAAGGCTGACTCCCGAGGACCTCGTGGGAATCGTGTATTTCAGGACGGCGTTCAGCGCACAGTGCGTGTGGCTCTTCGACGAGAAGCTCATCCCCGCGGCCGACAAGGAGGGCATCTCGAAGCAGATAGGGAGCCTGAACCCGGGGGACATGCCCACGTTCGACGATGCGCTGCGCATGGCGTACGGCGAGCTCAAGGACGTCAAGGCTTCCAAGAAGCACGTCGTCATAATATCCGACGGAGACCCATCGCCCCCCTCGTCCATGCTCGTGAGCGCCCTTTCCCGCACGTCGATTGCCGTGTCGACGGTGCTCATCGGGCCCCACTCGAACGACGGGAACGCCGAGCGGGTGATGTCGGAGCTCGCCGAGGCGACTGGCGGGCGCTATTACAAGGCTGCAGAGGCCATGGAACTGCCCGCGATTATCACGACGGTCGCTCGGACTGTGTCCTCCAACTTCATCAAGGAGGAGGTGTTCACTCCGATCCGGGCGTCGAATTCGGAGATTCTCAAGGGCTTCGCCGAAGGGGAATTCCCGACGCTGGCCGGGAGGGTCGTGACGAGCGCGAAGCAGTCCGCGGAAATCGCGCTCCGGACTCCGGACGGCGACCCGCTCTTCGCCCACTGGCGCGCCGGGCTCGGGCGCTCGGCGGCGTTCACCTCGGACGCGAAGAACCGCTGGGCGTCCGACTGGGTCGTGTGGCAGGGATTCAACAAGTTCTGGGGACAGACCGCACGCTGGTGCATGAGGACCGTCCCGCAGAACAACCTGAGCATGCATGCCGCCGTCACGGGACGGAAGGGATCCGTGACGCTCGACGCGCTCGACCAGGCCGGACGGTTCCTCAATTATCTGAAGGCCAAGGCCAAGGCCGTGACGCCGTCATTCCGCGAAATTCCGGTGGAGGTCTCGCAGAAGGGACCGGGGAGGTATGAGGGGGCGTTCGAAGCAGACGAGGTCGGATCCTACTTCCTGAGCCTCTCGTACGAAGGCGAGGGAATCTCTCCAGGTTTCATGACTACGGGGGCTTCGCTTTCATATCCGCCCGAGTACCAGGACCTCTCCGCCAACGCCCCGCTGCTCGAGGCCGTCGCGGAGGCCGGGGGCGGCAGAATCCTCGCCGATTCTGACGACGTGTTCCTCCACAACCTCCCGACATCGGCCGGAATGGAGCCGAAGTGGCACATCTTCGTGATTGCCGCCATGATTCTGTTCTTCGCGGACGTTTTCTACAGGAGAGTCTCCATCCCGTTCGGCAGGATTGCGGGCCTCGCCGCGTCCGCGGCGGGCAGGGCCAGGGCCATGGTCTCCAGGACCGCGCCGCCCGCACCGCCGGCCGAATCCATGAACGCGCTCCTTCGCAGGAAGGCCGAGGTCGCGGACGCGCTGACGGAGGCGCCCCCCCCGCCGGTGTTCGAGGCTTCCGGCCCGACCGCGGAGGTGGACCTCGACCGGCCTCAGCACGGCCCCGCCGCCCAGGCCACGGCCCCGCCGCCAGCCGCGCCCGAACCAGCCGAAGGCAGGGACGCGGCCTATATAAAGAGGCTCCTGGACGCGAAAAAGAAGGCTTTCGACAAGAAAGAGAAGGAAAGGAAAATGACTGACATCCGGCAGGACGTCACGCCTGCGGACCTTGCGGGCTTCTCCGAGGATTTCAGGAAGGTCAAGGCCGAGATTCAGAAAGTCATCGTGGGCTACTCGGACGTGATAGACCACGTCCTTGTCGCCCTTTTCTCCGGCGGGCACTGCCTGCTGGAGGGCGTTCCAGGCCTCGGCAAGACGATGCTCGTGCGGGCGATGAGCAGGTCCCTCGACCTCGAGTTCTCCAGGATTCAGTTCACCCCGGACCTCATGCCCGCCGACATAATAGGCACCGACATCGTCGTCGACGACGGGAGAGGATCCAAATCGTTTGCCTTCCAGAAGGGGCCGGTGTTCGCATCCGTGCTCCTCGCCGACGAAATCAACAGGGCCACGCCGAAGACCCAGAGCGCGCTGCTCGAGGCGATGCAGGAGAGCAGCGTGACGGTCGGACGGCAGACCTACGCGCTTCCGAACCCGTTCATCGTCCTGGCGACGCAGAATCCCATAGAGATGGAAGGGACCTATCCCCTGCCGGAGGCGCAGCTGGACAGGTTCTTCTTCAAGATAATCGTCGCTCCCCCGTCGAGGGATGATCTCAACGAAATCACGAAGAGGACCACGGGGTCGGGTTCGCCGGAGAGCCTCAAGGTGCTCGACGGGGCCCGGATAAACGGGATGAAGCGCATCGCCAGGGCCGTCATAGTGGCGGACCACGTGCGCGACTACGCATCCAGAGTCGTCCTCGCATCGCACCCGGGAGGGGAATCCGCATCGCCGCTGACGGCGAAGTACATCCGCTACGGATCGTCCCCCCGGGGTGCGCAGGCGCTGATAATGGCGGGGAAGGTCAGAGCCATCCTCGATGGGAGGACGAACGTCGCGTTCGCGGACATATCCGGGGCCGCGAAGCACGCGCTGAGGCACAGGCTCATCCTGAACTTCGAAGGCGAGGCGGAAGGCATCGGCACGGACGCCGTTATTGAAGACATCCTGCGCAACGTCAAGGAATACACGGGCCGCTAGCGCGGCCCCGGCATGCCGGCGGGCGGCGGAAGCAGCCCGCCGGGGGTGGAACAGGCATGGCGGCATCGCAGAACCTCCTGGAGGAGGACTTCCTGAGGAAGCTCGAAAGGCTGGACCTCCTCTCGAGGAAGATACACAAGGGCGGCGAGAAGGGCGAGCGGCGCAGCCGGAAGAAGGGCGAGAGCGTAGAGTTCGCGGACTACCGCCACTACGTGCAGGGAGACGAGCCCAGGTTCATAGACTGGAACATCTTCGGGAGGCTCGACAAGCTCTTCCTCAAGCTGTTCCTCGAGGAGGAGGAGCTCAACGTCCGGATTCTCCTCGACTCGAGCCTTTCCATGGGTTTCGAGCCGCCGTCGCGGAAAATCGACCTCGGCGTGAAGATTGCGGCCTCGATTGCCTACATCACCCTGGTCAGGAACAACCGCCTGACCATAACGCCGTTCTCGTCCGAGCCGGCCGGAGGCATCGGCCCGTGCCGCGGGAGGAGGATGGTGATGAGGACTTTCGAGTTCCTGAACGGCATCGCCCCGGCGGGCCGCACGGGCCTCTACGACGCGTGCAGGAGGGCGGCGCTCGAGTCCAAGCGCAAAGGCGTGCTCATCCTGATAAGCGATTTCCTCGACCCGGGCGGTTTCGACGAGGGCATGCGATTCCTCGTGTCGAGGAACCTGGATGTCCACGCGATTCAGGTGCTGTCGCCGGTCGAGATAAAGCCGGAATTGAAGGGGGATCTCAGGCTGGTGGACTGCGAGCTCGGCAGCTTCGCCGAGGTCACGGTGTCCGAGAACCTGCTCAGGGCGTACAGGCGCACACTGGAGTCTTTCATGGGCAGCCTCAAGGCTTTCTGCACGGCGAGGGGCATCAATTACATATTCGCGAGGACCGACACCCCCTTCGAGAAGACGGTTCTCGAGGTGATGCGGGGCGGAGGGCTTCTGGGATGAGCTTCATTTCGCCCGCAATGCTGCTTCTGCTCGCCGCGTTCATCCCGCCGCTCGTGCTGCTCTATTTCCTCAAGCTGAAGAGGCGCGACGAACGCGTGCCTTCAATCATGCTCTGGCAGAGAAGCGTGCAGGATTTGAGGGCGAACGCCCCGTTCCAGCGCCTGCGGAGGAACCTCCTCCTCATCCTTCAGGCGGCGCTCTTCATCGTCGCGGCGTTGGCCGTCGCCAGGCCGGTCCTGCCGGGCATGAAGATATCCGGCAGCCACAAGGTGCTCCTCATCGACCAGTCCGCGAGCATGTCGTCGAAGGACGAAGGTTCGCTCACGCGTCTCGAAGCCGCGCTAGAGGCGGCGGAGGGGCTGGTCGGCGACCCCGACATGGAATACATGATGATAATCGGCTTCGGATCCGACGCCGTGACCTACTGCCCCTTCACGGATTCGTCGGTCGAGCTCAGGAACGCGCTCTCGAGGGTCAAGCAGCTGCACACCGAGTCCAGGATGGACGGCGCC
>JBFZBV010000320.1:0-3538 GCA_041308285.1 Planctomycetota bacterium
ACCTCGCCGCCGACCTCGCGGCCCTGGACGGCGACTACGACGGCGCGTTCGATTCGACGAAGCTCGAGAGAATCGCGGTCGAGGGCGTGTGGAACTGACATCCGGAAGGCATGATGCGGCCTGCGGAGCCCGCCCTGCGGGTCACGCCTCCTCGCCGTACTCCGCCGCGAAGGACTTAAGGAACTGGACGTACTCGCCGCGCCCTACGGCCTCCCTCGCGGCCTGCATCATCCCGGTGAAGAACGCGATGTTGTGCATCGACGCCAGGGTCTTGCCGAGAATCTCGCCGGCCTTGAACAGGTGATGGATGTACGCGCGGGTGAACTTCGCGCACACCGGGCACCTGCACGAGGGGTCCGGCGGGTACATGTCGAGCCTGTAGCCCCGCTTGGTGATGCGAATCCTGCCCCTCCTGGTGTAGAGAACGCCCCCTCGGGCGTGCCTCGTGGGGATGACGCAGTCGAACATGTCGACTCCGAGTGCGACGGCCTTCAGAATCTCAATCGGCCTGCCCACGCCCATCACGTACCGCGGCCTGTCCTGCGGCAGCGCGGACGCCGCGGTCTCCACGGCCGACAGCATGAGGTCCATGCCTTCGCCCACCGAGACACCCCCTATGGCGTAGCCGTCGAATCCTATGTCCCTGGTGAGGGCGGCGGATTCGCGCCTCAGGTCCTCGTAGACCCCGCCCTGGACGATGCCGAAAACCGCGGCTTTGCCCGCAATCGCCGCCTTCGACCTCGCGGCCCACCTCGCCGTGCGCAGGACGGCCTCCGCCGTCCTGCCGCGGGGCGAGGGGTACGGGATGCATTCGTCGAACGCCATGGCGATGTCGGATCCCAGCCCGAGCTGAATCTCCATGGAGCTCTCGGGGCTGAGAAACGCGGGTTCGCCGCGCTTCTCGAACTTGAACGTCACGCCCTCCTCGGAGACCTCCTTCTTCGGCAGCGAGAACACCTGGAAGCCGCCCGAATCCGTGAGGATGGGCCCCGGCCAGCCCATGAATTTGTGCAGGCCCCCGGCCTTCCTGACGACGTGCACGCCCGGCTGGAGATAGAGGTGGTACGTGTTGGCGAGTATGATCCGGGCCCCGAAGAGGTCGTCCGGCTTGAGGCACCTGACGGCGCCCTGCGTGCCGACCGGCATGAACACGGGGGTGGGCACCTCCCCGTGCGGGGTCGTGAATTTCCCGGCCCGGGCCGCGCATGAGCCGTCCCGCGCCTCGACTGAGAAACCGAACGAATCCATCTCGCGCTCTTCCGAAATCGGCTGCGGAAAGGCGAATCTAACCGAACTCGGGTGTGTTTTCACGATGTAAATCCGGGGGGGCGGGCCTGAAGGCGGCGGCCTGCGGCCTGCGGCGCGATTTGTGCTTTCCGGCTGCCGGATTTCCTGTAGACTAGCCGAGTCCCGGGCGGGCCGGAAAGGGCGATTCGGAGGTTCGCGAGTGCTGGCAGTCGGCATCGAGACCAGCGGCAGGATTGGATCGGTCTGCGCGGTCCGGGACGGGGTCGCGGCGGTGGAGGAGGTCTTTTCCGAGGGCCTTTCGCACGGGAGGGAGCTCGCTCCCGCGTTCCTCAGGGCGCTGGAATCAGCCGGGGCGGTGCCGGAAGATGCGGACCTCCTGGGCGTGTCCGCGGGCCCGGGGTCGTACACGGGCATCAGGATAGGGACCGTGTTCGCGGCGATTCTGTCGGAGTTCCTGGGCGTTCCCGCAATCGCGGTGAGTTCGCTCGAAGCGCTCGCCGAATCCGGGCCTTCGGAGGAGATCCTGGTCCCGGTGGTCGACGCCCGCTGGGGGATGGTCTACGCGGCGGCGTTCAGGCGGGGGGCCGGGCTGGTCCGGCTGATGGACGACTCGATACTCAGGCCCGAGGAGCTCCTCGAGGCGGCCCCCGAGGGCGGAGTGATCTTCGGAAGCGGGGCCGAGGCGTACGCCGGGGTCTTATCGGGCCGGTTCAGGGCAATCCGCGGCGATTTCAGGATTGGGTCGGCGGCGGTGGCGGGGATTGCGGCCCGCCGGGCGCGGGACGGAGCTCCCGCCGGGGATTTGAGCCCGAGATATCTCAAGCCTTGGGGTCCGCCGTGCGCGGCGGGGCGGGAAGAGGCATGAAGAAAGCCGAGGCGGCCTCAATAAGGGAGATGTTCAGGCTCGAGGCGCAAATCGACCTCGGAGCGATTTCCTCGAACCTGTCGGAAGTCAGGCGCGCCGTGGGGCCGGGCGTGGGGATTATGGCCGTGGTGAAGGCCAATGCATACGGCCACGGCGCCGTGGGGGTGGCCTACGAGGCAGTGCGTTCCGGGGCTTCGTATCTCGGGGTGGGCGACGTCGCCGAGGCCGTGGAGCTCAGGCGGAGCGGGATCGAAGCGCCCATACTCATACTCGGTGCGACCCCTTCGAGGTACGTGCCCGTGGTCGTGGAGCACGGCCTTTCCGCCGCCGCGACGGACCCGGCCTTCGTGCGCGTCCTCGCGGCCGCGGCGGCCGGGGCGGGCCGGAAGGTCAAGGTCCACGTCAAGGTGGACACCGGAATGGGGAGGCTCGGGATGTTCCCTTCCGGGGTCCCCGGCCTCGTGCGCGAGATTCAGAATCTGGGCAATATCGAGATTGAAGGCGTGTTCACCCACTTCCCTTCGTCCGACAGGGAGATTGTCATGGCCCAGGTCCGGTCTTTCCGCCGCGTGCTCGAGGAGATGTCCGGCGTGGGCGTGAATCCGAGGTTGGTGCACGCCGCGAACAGCTCGGCGATTTTCATGCATCCCGAATCCCACTTCAACATGGTCCGGCCGGGGATTTCCCTGTACGGAATCGACCCTTCGGGCCAGCTCAGGCGGGCCGGCGCGGCCCTCTCGCCGGTGCTCGGCCTCTCGACCGAGATTGTGTTCCTCAAGGACGTGCCCGCAGGCACGTCCATAGGCTACCAGCCGGGCTACACGGCTCCCAAAGCCACGAAAATCGCCACCCTCCCGGTGGGCTACGACGACGGCTACCCTTACTCCCTGTCGAACAAGGCCAGGGTCATCGTCCGGGGGAAGGAGGCGATGGTCGCGGGGAGGATATCGATGGACTACACGACCATCGACGTGGGGCACGTGGAGGGGGTGTCCGTGGGGGACCGCGTCATCCTCATAGGGTCGGAGGGAGGGAACTCGGTCAGGGTGGAAGACCTGGCGCAGATAGTCGGGACGATTCCGTACGAGATTACGGTGCGGCTCGGCAACAGGGTGGGACGCGTCTTCGTGAACCGGGGCGCGGTCTCCGAGGCTCGGTAGGCGCAGCGGCCGGGCGGGGGGGGCGTCAAATCCTGTCCCGGACGTCGATCAGCGCCTTGCGGAATTCCCCGGCCGTCCTGTAGCGGTCCCTGGGGTTGACGGCGAGCGCCTTCGTGCAAATCGCGTCCAGCTCGGGCGGGATGTCGGGTTTTATGTTCCTCACGGGGACCAGGTCGTCGGTGGAAGTCGGGACCGAAATCACCCGGGAGTCGGTCTCGTACGGGATTTTCTTGGTCAGGGCCTCGTAGAGAATCGCTCCGACGGA
>JBFZBV010000321.1:0-2586 GCA_041308285.1 Planctomycetota bacterium
CACGCTGACAAGATATACCGTACACGGGCCAACCTGCAGTACTGCGCCGAAAGGAACATACGGCTTTCGGGTCCGAAGCTCGGTCGACCGTTCAGCAACACCGAAAACAATGCGGCCAAAATTCGGGCTCTGAAAAAGATCATGAAAGCAGATGTGTCAACACCGATTTAGATTTTCCGCTTTTCACCGAAGTTACCTTTCCGCTTTTTTAGTGCTGTTTCTCACTCGAAGCCAACGGCTCCGATCTTCATTCGGTCCTTCATACGGTACGAATCAGCCTTCAAACTGAAGACCTGGGAGTGATGTAAAAGGCGGTCGAGCATGGCCACGGCGACGGCTTCGTCGGACATGAGCTCGGCCCATTTCCCGAAGCTGCGGTTGGAGGTCATAATGATGGGTGCGACCTCGTACCGGGCATTTACGAGCTGAAAGAACACATGAGCCTGTTCCGGGGTAAGAGGCTCGTGGCCGACCTCGTCAATCATGAGGACATGAGGTTTCCGGAACCATGCCAGGGTCTTGCGCAATCTGTTCTGCTCGCGGGCGCGGAGAAGCCGTTCTATGGCGTCGCGGGCGGTGATGTAATAGGCCGTATACCCCGATATGCAGGCCTTGTGGCCCAGGGCGAGCATGAGATGGGTCTTGCCCACCCCCGAGGGCCCGAGGAACAGAACGTTTTCCTTCCGCTCCACGAAAGCCAGGGACGCAAGCTCCTCGAAGCGGTTCTGGGGCAGCCCGCCCTTGAGCCATGCAAGGTCGAAGTCCTCCAGGCGCTTCGGCTGGGGCATGCCGGAGAGCTTGAGGCGTGTCCGGGCGGTGCGCTCGCGGCGGGCCGAATACTCGAGATCGACGAGGTCCCGGAGGGACTCCAGGAGGGTCATATCGGCCCTGCGTGAGTCAGCGAGGAAGGTCTCGATGCCCGCGGCCATGAAGGAGAGCCCGAGCTCGTCCATGCGCGCGGAAAGAGCGGCGACAGAAAGTCCGTGTTCGTTCATGCCGGAACCCCTTCCGGTTCGTCCGCAGCCCGGGAAAGCTCGTCATAGGCCGCCGCGCAGCCCGTCGTGACGGCGATGTCGGAGGCTAAAGGACGTCCGCGGGGCCTGCGGCGGCGCGCAACGCGGTCGCGGTCGCTCTGCCAGCGCCGGAACTGCTCGGTTCCGTCTCCCGGGAACTCAATCCGGGCAGGGAATCCTGCTGGGGCGAGGGTGAAACGCCGGGAGCTCCCGTCCGGGAGAAGAAGTTCGACATCGCGATGGAGCGGGTGGACCAGGAGGCTCACCATCTCGCCGATGAACGCCGCGGGGACCGTGTAGCGGTTCCCTTCGTGGCGAATGGTGCCTTCGCGGCCTACATGAAGCGGAACCGCCTCTCGGACGTCGAAATCGACCGCCGGGACGGTTTTGAGGGCCGATTTCTCATGCTGGAAGCGTTCAGAACGGCTTTCGCCGAGGTCCGCGATGGGTTTCTCGGAGACGGCATCGATCCAGGCCCCGACCTCTGCGTTGAGGCCGGCCAGCGAGAGTTCCCGCCCTTCCATGCGGGGCCAGAAGTTGTCGCCCAGATATCCGATGGCGCGCTCGACCTTGCCCTTGGTCTCGGGGCGCCGGATCCTGCACCGCTTAGGCGAGAAGCCGTAGTGCGCGGCCAGGGCCAGCAGGCGCTTGGTCGGCCGCCACCGGCCGTCCGCGTCGGGAGCGAAGGCCGTTCGCATGTTGTCATAGAGGATCTCGAAAGGGACGCCCCCGAAATATAGGAATGCCAGCACATGACAGGCAAGGAGGGTCGCCTGGTTCATCGAAGTGGTGAACCGCACGAAGGGCTTCCGGGAATACCCAAGGACCATCACGAAGGCGTAGAGCTTTATTTCCTTGCCGTCTACCACCCGCTTCCCGAACTCCTTCCAGTCGACCTGGGCCTGCCGGCCCGGCTCGGTCTCGAAACGAAGGACCGCCGCCTTGGTGATCCTTCGTGTCACCGCCGCGGCGTAGTCTCGCAGGATAGAAATCCGGCCCTTGTACCCCTGTTTCCGGAGCCGTTCCCAAAGGATTTCCCGGTTGAAGAAGGGATCTTCTTCAAGGATCGTATCGATGAAGGCCTTGAACGGGTCGAGCTTGCTCGAGTATGTCCGTTTTTTTCCAGGTCTGTCGATTCGCTTGAGATAGTTCCGGACGGTCCGGTCGGTCACGCCGAGGGCTTGTGCGATCTGTCGCTGTGTCTTGCCCTCTTCTTGAAGGATTTTCGCCTTCAACATACAGTGCTCCTTGGTCATGGGCGACTCCTTGTGGCTGGTTGTCTTGCAACACCATCCTACCAAGGACGCCCATGACTTTTTGCACCAAAAGCGGAAAGTCTACTTCGGTGATTTCCGGAAAATTAACATCGGTGATGACAGCCGAACAGCGGAGAACTGCAGGACATGGCGTACAGCTTTGACGCCGTGGGGAACGTCCTTGGGTACGCCAACGAGGCAGGCACCTACAGCACCAGCCAGAGCTACCAGTACGACGCCCTGTATCAGCTTACCGGCGCCCAGGGACAGAGCGAGTACCACCCCGTCGGGCACGAGATCTACAGCCGGACCTATGA
>JBFZBV010000322.1:0-7184 GCA_041308285.1 Planctomycetota bacterium
CATCCGGCTGATATATCTTAATTAGGATATATTGATATATATCGATATTCATTATCTATGATATTTCAATAATATTGATATGTTAATATATTTCAATTATTTATTAATTTGCCATATTCAAAATGCGCCTCTCCTCGGCGCCCCGGCCTTGCCGCGCGGGGCCGTTTCCTGTATTCTCCCATTTCCGCCGGTCGTTGGAAACGTCGTCTTCCGGCCTTTTTCGGAGCGGCCATGCGGACAAAATGCCGGATTATACTGCTCGCCGCCGCGGCCCTGGCCTGTCTCGCCGCCCTCCAGGCCCTCTCGGTCGCCTGGGCGGTCGCCAGGCTCCGGTCCGAGGCGCGGGCGGACCTCGCCGCCCCGGAGGGAACGGATCGATTCGACTGGGAAATGGATTCGGCGGGGGAGACATGCCCGGAAATCTCCTCGGGACTATCGGCCCCGGAAGCCGAATCCGGACGCCTGTCCTTCATTTCCCTGGACTCCGACCCCTATTTTTTCCCGGACCTCAATAACAGGCGCATAAGCTCCTGGCGCTTCGAAACCCTGACGATTCGAATCTTCTCCTCCCTGCCATCGTGCCTCCAGGTGTTCTTCTGGGAGGCCGAATCCAGGAATCCGGCCGGATCGGACCCCGTTCCCACCGAGAAGGGCTGGCAGACAATCGATATCAATCTCCAATCAGCGGCGTTCCGGTACGCCGGCGATGCGCGCCCTGTCCGGTGGGGGGGCGAAAGCGGCCAGATCTCCACCCTGAGGATTGACCCGGCCTCCGCGCCTGGCATTGCGATTTCCCTGGACTTCGCAAGGCTCGGCCCGATTAGGCGCAGCCATGCGGCGGCGGGCGCGATATCCGCAACCCCGGCCGCCTCTGCCATAGGCCTCAATCCGATGGACCCGTCCATCGCCGCGAAGGCGTTGTCAGCCGGGCCTGCGCCTCCACTCCTCCGGGTCTTCGCGCGGCCTGCGCCCGGAGACGGCCAGGCGGACTGGGCCCGCGGACTCGCCGAATCGGCGGCCGGGAGCTCTTCGCTCGTCATAGCGAGGATGGAATCGGCCTCCCCGACCGGCCCGGAACTCGAAATCCTCCGAGCGCTCGGGCCGTCGATTCTCTTCGTGGAGTTCGACGTCTTCTGGACGCGGCCGGAACAGGCCCTGAGTGCGGTGCGGAAGGCGAGGATTGCCGCGCGCGGGGCCCCGGTGTTCCCTCGGCCGGCCGACGCGGCATGCGAGGTCCGGGCCGCCGAATCCGCATCGATCGCAGGGACACCGCCCGCAGGCCGGTCCGGATTGCTGCCGAAGGCCGCGGAATACGCCCTTTTCGCCGTCCTAGCGGCATGCGGCATTGCGGCGGCTCTCTTCTTCCGGTCCGTCCGCAGCTCCTCATGGACCGGCCCTGCAGGGCGGGATTGCGGGCCTGCCACGTTGCCGCAATCCGCCGGGGCAAGGTCAATCGGGGCCGCCGAGATTGCGCTGTTCACCGCGTCGGTGCTCTACGGCATGGCTGCCTTCGATAGGACGGCCGAGGCGCCGGCCGTGTGGGGGGCGTCCGTCGCGGCGATCGCAGGAATCGCGGCCAGGCTCGCAGCCGGTCCCGCAGCCGCGCTCGGCATCGGTGCCGCGCACGTCAGGGCAGGAGCTCTTCGCACGACCCTGCTGACGCTTGCTGCGCTGTCGGCGATGGTTCTCATCGGAATGGCTGCCGAATCCCTGAGGTTCAGGGGCTTCAGGCCGGGCCACCTGGGATTCTACGTGGTCAAGGCGGCCGGGCAGCAGGCGGTATTATGCCTTTTCCTGGCCAGGGCCGCGGCGCAGGCCGCAGGACGCGAAGGTCCGGCGGCGGCGATGACGGCTTCATTCGCGTTCGCCCTGCTCCACATGCCCAATCTCACGCTCGCCGCAGGAGTGTTCGTCCTCGGCTTCTTCTGGGTTTCAATCTACTTCAGGACTCGCGCTTTCGTGCTTCTCGCGGTCTCCCATGCAATCCTCGGGAACGCGCTGACGACGCTGCTTTCCCCGCCGCTTCTAATCTCCAACAGGACGGGGGCCGGATTTTTCGGGTGAAACATCTTTCCGGCGGCGCGCAACGCAACATAAGATAGATTATCGGACGTTCTCAGCGGTGGGGCAGGCCCCGTTCTTTCAGGTAGGTGCGGAGCTGGTCCCAGTTCTTGAACTCCGCGTCGAGCTCGAAGTCGGGATTACGGAACTCGCATTCCTCGGGCCGGTGAGCCATGCAAATCCCGGGCTTGTCGAAGTGAATGCGGCACTTCCTCCCCTCTATGAGGTTCCTGCACGGGACGTCGACGCAAAGGTGCCAAAGCCCGTCCTGGATGTATATCGAGACCTTGTCGTGATAAAGGAACCACCTCATATGGTCGACCGACTCGTCGTCGATGGGACCGTCAATCTCCACGGCGATGTACCTGCAGCAGAGCGCGTCGCAGTCCCCGCACTTGACCGTTTCAAAGCCGGACGCGGGCTTCGCCTTCCGGCCTTCCGGCGCGCGCTTTCCTCGGACTGCCGGCTTCTTCTTCTTTTGGGCCATGCCAGAATCCCCTACCGCTAGAATTCGAGGAAAAGGGTCAGCTCCAGCCCGTTTATCCTGAGATCCGAGTCCTCCTGCAGGCCCCCGCCCGAGCTCTCGCCGTTGATATAGAAGAACCTGTAGCCCAGGCCGATGCCGAAGCCGCCTTCCAGCGAAAACCGGAATCCCGCGTACAAATCCAGGAAGGCGTTGTACCTGTTGACGAGATACCTGGAGCGTTCGGATGTAACCTTCTCCTGCCCCACCGGATTGCCGTAGGGATCGACGTAGAGCACCGTCTCTTCCCTGCTGGAGATTACCTCTTCGGACGCATACGCGAATATCCCGAAGTCGAAGGCGGCCTCGATTTCAATCCCCCGGGTCAGCCCGACCCTACCTCTCAGGCTCATGAAAGGATAGATTCCGTCGTTCGTCTCCTTCATGGCGCCCGACAGCGGGCTGTTCATCCTCGTTTCCAGGTGCGAGAGCTTCAGGCCGAGCCCGATGCCCAGGAAGTAGCTCTCCGCCGACCCAGACATTGCGACTAACGACAGATCGAGGTTCAAAAGCCTCAGAGAATAGCCAATCTCCCCGCCCGGGCAGGCCACGCCGTCGAAGTTGAACGGGCGCGAGGAGGAGGTCCCTCCCGCATGGATGAGCTCCCCGGCCTTCACGAATGCCCAGATGTTGCTGCCGGTCTTGAGGCCAGCAGAGATGGAAATGAGATTGCCGATGGCGTCGGAATGCAGGTCCCTGCGCAGGTCGATGCTAGAGCCCGCGAGATTCTGACCGTCCTTGACGAGAACACCCCCCGCGAAGCCGGGGAGATAGGAAATCCTCATGATGAATTCCGGTTCCGACAGCTGAGGCCGGTTCGAGCTGGCCGGGGGCACGGCCGTAGTCTCCGCGTTGGGGTCCGGCTTTTCAGAATCCTGTGCGGGGCATGGATTGGCGGCAAGCGCGGAAAGCGCGAGCAGGACCGCCGTGACCGCCGAATTCGCGAGAGCCTTCTTCATCCTGAGAGCCCCGCCGGGATTGAGAGGGACGCAATCCAGGAATCTTACCCGCCCCGCCGCGAATATCAAGGGATTAGGCCGGCCGGGGGGCCGGAGCGGCGGACCGGGGTCAGAAAATCCTCAGCTCGAGGCTGAGCATTAGGCCGTGGAGCATGTCTGACGACTCCTCGACCATCCCCCTGTCTTCGCGGGAAGCCCTGATATGCTCGATTCCATAGCCCGCGCTGAGGTCCGTCCCGCTCCAGAGCGGCACGACTATGGCCGCCCGGGCCTCGACACCCATGTTCTCCTGGAAATACTTCTCGCCCCCGAACGAGAGCCACGAGAGGGTCAGGTTCAGGGCCAGGTACACTGAATCCGACAGCATGTAGCGGGCGTCGAATCCGAGGGTGAGCATGAAAACGTCGGAGGTCTCCGCCGCCCTCGGCGCGCCCCACCCCACGCCGTCCGCGACCAGGAGGGATCTCACGTACTTGACGCCAAGGCAGACCTTGAGACCCGCCGTCTTCGAAGTCGAGAGCGCATAATAAAGGCCGAGGTGCGCCCTAATCGACTCCCAGATTGACTCGACTCCCGTCCAGGCCGGGAACTCCACGCAGTGGTATGCGAGTCCGCCAGGCTCAGCAAGCGAATCCCCCTTTCCGCCCAGGAACGCAATGGAAGCGAATGCCCCGCTCCTCCGCCTCACCGCCAGATCGAGATTGAGCTCAGGGCACGCCAGCCACCTCGGAAGGCCGAGGTCGCCCGTGCAGTCGACTCGGTCTCCTGGTCCAGGCTTCGGGCCCTTCTGCGCCCATCCGGAAAACGAGAGCGCGCTCAGGGAAATGCTTGTCGTCAGAAAGAGGGTCGAAGGCTTTCTTGCGGCGTTTGCAGCGGCTTCCCTGCGCGCTTCCTCCCGGAGATCGATGCGCCTGTCGATATTCTCCGTCTTCTCTTCCATCGCCTCCCTGCGGCCGGCCTTCTCCCCCTTGAGATCGGACAGCCCCTTGTCCGGCCGCGTAAACGTCTCCTTGGAAGGCTTCGGAGCCTGCGGAGTGAGCCTCTCCTCCCCCGCCGCGACAGCCGCGCACGCGAGGAGCAAAAGCGGGAACGGCAGGATTGCAGCCCGACGCGCCCTCACTTCCGGCCTATCTCCCTGTACATCTCTAGGAGCCTCCGTGTCAGGTGTGTGACGAGTTCGTCGGCCAGGGCGTCTTCCGGGCACTTGTGCATGAGAGCTTCGAAGCATGCCTTGGCCTGCTCCAGCTCGGATGCCGTCTTCCAGGCCGAGCGCCAGTCCGACTCCATGCCGGACCCGGGCTTCATGTCGCCCGCCGCCGCAACCCTCTCGAGACCCGCCTGCAGGATCTGTTCGGGCTTCGAAGCCCTGAGCGATTTGAAGGCCCCGAAGGAAAGACTGCCCCTGAGGTAGACCATCGGGTCGGCCGGGCTTCCCTGAGCCTTTTTCGAGGGCTCGCGGTTCCTCGCATCCGATTCGTCGTCCGCGGCGGCGGAAACCGAATCTGCCGCCCAGACCTCGAACACGCTCCTGGGCCATGACTTGGGATCATGCCATAGCCTCCCCGTGACGATTATCTCCGCCCCGGCCTTCGTACCGTCCAGGAACTTGTCCAGACCCGATTGCTCGTAGTGCCGTGCGTAGACTTCGGCCCACTTCACCCCCCTGAGCATGGACGCGAAGTACTCGGTCGCCGCCTTTGATTCGCCGCTCCAGGAGACCACGGCAAGCGCTGATCTCTCGCCTCCCACGAACAAAAGCTCGCGCATCCCCTCGAATATCGAGCAGGGCTCCGTCGACCCGAGCTTCCCCCTCACGGCAATCCACATCCCTCCGAACCTGTCCGGGAACGCCTGAACCACGGCCAGAGGCAGCACCGGGCGATTCCGGATGCCGAACGATCCGCCGGCCCCTTCCGGAGGCGGGCACCTGCTGAACAGATGCAGCACGGCCGACTGCCTGGCCGTGAGTATGGCGATGTCCATGAGCAGGTTGAGCCTGCAGACGACATCTCCGCCCTTCCACTTCGCGGCGAAGTCGGGATGGATGTTCTTCTCTCCGGGGAAAGGCACCATCCTCCGGGACTCCACGTCGTCCGGTTTCACCGACGGCGGGAACCTGAGCCCCCACATCAGCGCGAGCTGTGAAGCGTTGAAGCCCGCCTCGGCGAGCGTCTTCGCCTCGCACTGGGGAAGAATCCTCGGCATGAAGGCGGCAAGGGATTTCAGCTCCTCAGGGTCGAGTACGGCGGAGGACAGCCCCGACCCGGCGCAAAGGACGCACCTGGTCTTCTTGAGTCCGCGGCACTCCGGGCACCTTCCCTGGCCGAACTCGCTGGCGCCGGTCTTCGTGACGGTCCACCCGCTCACCCTGCCTTTTCCCTTGCACCTCACGCATTTGACGAATCCTTCGCGTTCGCATTTCGGGCACTGGAACTCCGGCATGTTCCTGGCCGCCTTAATCCCGGCCGACGCTTCCGCCGACGCCAGAGCCATGAGCGTCAGAATCGCCTCCGAGTCTATTTCCTCGCCCACTGGACCGTGCACTGCGAACGGCATGGCGAGAGCCCTTGAAAGCCTGGTCAGGGCAGCTTCGTGGCAGTGGCTCGACATCGCAGTCTTCGCAGCGGATATCTCGGCTTCTTTCGGGCCGGCCCACTGGAGTTTTAGGGTTTCAAGCGCTTTCCTGGCCCTCTCGTGGTCGAATCTGTCGACAAGGTCCGAGAGGAGCACGACTGCGGCCCTGAGAGCGCGGGGCCCGAACCGGCCCGATTGCAGGAGCATGGCAAGTTCGGCCCTGGCTTCGATTCCGTCCGCCGTCGCGTCCAGCCTGGCCAGGGACTCGTACACGAGCTTCGCCCTGAACAGGCTTTCATCGGTGTCCACAGCTCTGCATTTTTCCGCGTAGCGGAACCATTCCTCCGCAGGCCGGTCTTCGAGGCTTTTCCACGCATCCTCCGCCCATGACGGAGCGGCAGCGGCGGACAGGACTGAGGCGATGATTACGGTTGCGCAACGGGCATTCATGGAAGAATTCTAAGACTATAGCGCGGTTTGTTCAATATCGTCCGCCCGGCGAACCTACCGAAAAAAAAAGCGCACACGCATGTATCCGAAGGTGTAGCAGCGCGGTGTCCATGCGTTGTGCGCCAGCAGGATTCGCGGGTTGGAGAACCAAGCGGTGTCAGACAGCGGCGAATCCCGATTTCCGAGGTTTATACTGCGTTCGTGACGCCATGCACGTGCCTTTCACGGAACGACTCCAGTTTCACGGTTCCTGCATAGCCTTCTATTCTGCCTACAGGCTTGCCTTTCCTGGAAAGAACCAAAGTCGGTACAGAAAAAATCATGTTCTTGGCCGCAGTAACTGGATTCTTGTCCATATCGACCTTGCCTAGAATAACCTGCGCTCCCCACTTCTTCTTCAACTCGACAAGAACCTGTTCCTGCAGGCTGCATGTTTCGCACCACGAAGCCGAGAACATGAGCAAGACAGGGAAATCCGTGCTTTCAGTAATGGTTTTAAGGTCTTCCCTGCTTAGCTCAGAAATATTCATGGCTTCCTCTGCGTTAACATCGTTAACTATATGTTAAATGATAAAGAACTGTTAATGCACTTTTCAAGTTAAAAATCAGCATTTCCA
>JBFZBV010000323.1:0-7292 GCA_041308285.1 Planctomycetota bacterium
ATCCAAATCCTGTGCCCGCCCGAGTCGGCGACGAACAGGTCTCCGGTCCGGTAAGGCTTGGAGAATCCTATGCCGGCCGGCGTCACAATCGAGCTCGCGGCCGTTACAGTCGCGACCTCGCCGGAAACGACGTTTTCGCCGAAGAGAGTGGCGTCCGCCCCGAGGTTGACCACGCGCAGCCTGCCGCTGCCCGAGTCGGCGACGAGAATCACCAGGCCCGACGAGGCCACCGCTATGTCCGATGGGGTCGAGAAGGCCGCCTGCGCCAGCGGCCCGTCGGCCGTGCCGGCGGTCCCCGATCCGGCCAGCACCGACGTTCCGCCGGTCGTGGAGTCGTACTCGAGTATCCTGTGGCCCGCGCTGTCCGTGAAGAACACCGATGTGCCGTAAGCATCGAGTCCGGAGGGGTTCCCGGCGCCGGGATTGTCCGGAAGCGCGCCTGTCCCAATCTCCCCGGATCCGAGCGTCAGCGAGGCGAACCGGACGGAAGCTCCGCCGGATTGAGAAAGGCTGCAGACCCTGATTCCGCCTCCGGCGTCCGCGAATGCGGCCGCTCCGGAAGGCGATATGCAGGCGTACGCGGGAGCGTCGAGCAGGGCGTCGGACGAGTCGCCTCCGTCGCCTCCTGATCCGGAAGTACCCCAGGTCCCGGCGAAGACCTGCAGCCTGTCGGCCGCCAGCAGCATGCCGCCGGAGGTCTCGTAGAACGACGGCGATCCGTTGACAGCCACGAGAGCGTGGCCGAGGGAGTCGCTGAAGAACAGCGAATTCCCCTTTAGGAACAGCCCCGAAGGCTCGAGGAGGAGCGCGCTCGCCGGGCTGATTCCGGCGGAACCGGGGGACGTGGACCCTCCCCCCGCGACGGTACCGATGCTGCCGCCGTAAATCATGGCTGATCCGAAAATGATTCCGCCCGTATTCGCGCCGACCACGCGAATACGGGCGTTGCCCCTGTCGCAGAAGAAGGGGTTGCCGACGGAGTCGGACACTATGCAGCAGGGCTGGTCGAGCAGCCTTGAGAGGGGAGAGCCGCCGTCGCCGTTGAACCCTCCGGCAGCTCCTATCTGCCCGGCCACGGTCTTCATCAAGCCGACGAGGATTGTGACCCCCGCCACGGGCTTGTCGACGACGCCGAGGTTGGCGAACCTGATTGCGTTGTTGCCGGTGTCGGCGACGAAGAGGTTGCCGTCAGGGTCGCAGCACACGCCCTCGGGCGTGTCGAGCTCGCAAAGGAATGCCGGGCGGTCGTCCGCGCCGCCCTGGACCCCCGTCCCGCAGACCGTGGTGATGAAGCCGGTGCCGCCGTCCACCCGCCTGATTCTGTGGTTCCCGGAGTCGGCGATGTAGATGTCCGGCGGGGAGGACGAATCCGCCGCGATGCCCAGGGGGGAGTCGAGCGAGGCCTGCGATCCCGGCACGCTGTCGAAGTCGAAGCCCGGCGAGCCCGTGCCGGCCACGACGGACGCGCAGCCCGGGTTCAGCGGGATTCCTGCGGCCGTGAGGGTGGACGCCGTCGGGTTGAAGGCCCAGACCCTGTGGCCCAGGTGCTCGGCGAAATACAGGACTCCGTTCGAATCGAACGAGCAGGAGACGGGCCTGCCCATGGGATTGGTGCCTGATCCCGCGACCGTGAACGGGCGGGAGTTGTACACCGTGAACGACTGCGAAGAGGCGGTCCCGGTTTCGCCGCTCGTCGCGTCCTTCGGGGAAATCCTGAAGACGACCTGGAAGTCGCCCGGGCCGAGGTTGGCGTAGCTCTCCCAGAAAAACACGTGGGAAATCCCGGAAGGGGATGCAGTCAGAGCCGACAGCCCCTCCAATCCGAAGCCGCCGGACCTGTCCGCGGCCGTCCACGAGGCGCCCTGATTCAGGGAGAAATGCGCCGAGACGTCCGCCGGGTCGCCGTCCGCGTCCGAAAGCGTGAAAGCGACTGCTATCCTGCCGCCGGGGTTTCCCTGCGGCGCGGAGACCGAGGCGGACGGGGGCGTGTTCGCGAAGAGCGTGAACGGGCCGATGCAGGCGCAGGACCCGGTCCTGCCGGACGGGCGTTCGACCGGCGTCAGCCTCACGATTGCGTGGACGTTGTACCCCGTGACGTCCGCGGCCGCGTCCCAGACGAAGACGTGCGCCGCGCCCGAGGGCGAGGAGGAGAGATCAGAGAGCCCCTCGCTCCCGGTGCCGGACAGCTCGGCCGCCACGGCCGTGAAGGTCGCGCCGCCGTCGGTGGAATACTCGGCGGACACGTCGCAACGGTCCGATTCGGAATCGACGATGTCGTAGGTCAGCGTGACGGACTCGTAGGGGGAGATGCCGACCGCCGAATCGAACCGGATGGACGGCGCCGAGTCGCTCCGGTCCTCGCCCTCGGACGCGAGCTTGTATATTATCCCCGCGATTCCGACATAGCCGCATCCGCACGCGGCGCAGGCGATTGCCGCGGCTGCGGCGAGCGCAATGAACCGGCATCCTGCGTTTCGCACGGGGTGTATCCGCCAAAAACGACCTTCTGAGCCCTCCGCGAACACCGCCATTCTACAAATGCTGCGGAGGCGATTCAACACCGGCGGGCTCGGCCTTTTCCATGAGCAAGGGCAGCAGATCAGAGATCCTGAGCGGCTTCCTCAGGATTCCCCGGATTCCCGGCGGGAGGTCGCCGGCCCGGGTTTCGTCGGACGGCTCCCCGAGGAGCCACACGCCGAGGTTCCTGCCGGCCGTCCTTATCCCGGCAATCCTTTCGGCGGCGCCTTCGGTCGCGAGCGCCGCGGATGAGGCAATCAGCATGTCCATGCTGCTGGAAGATGAGATGAAAAGCGCGTCGTCGACCGTCTCTCCGGAGAGGACGTTCAGCCCTTCCATGATGAGCATGGTCTGCGCTCGGCGCAGTGCTTCCGGATCGGGATCAATCAGGCCGACGACGACGCGGTGGAACCGCCTCCGGGCGTCGGCCGGGACTGGCGCTTCGGGCCCCGCGAGCGGCAGGGATATCCAGAAGTTCGATCCTCGGCCCGGAGTCGATTCCACTCCGAACCTGCCCTTGTGGATTTCCATGGCCGTCTTGACGATGGCCAGCCCGATGCCGGTGCCGCCGAATTTCCGGGTCGTGGACGAGTCCACCTGGTAGAACCTGTCGAAGATCCTGTCGATGTGCTCCGCCGGAATCCCGATGCCCGTGTCGGAGACGTCGAGCCTGGCGTGGCCGTCGCGCTCGCAGACAGTCGCTGCAATCCTGCCGCCCTGGCCGGTGAACTTGATTGCGTTGCCGAGGATGTTGGCAACGGCGTGCGATATCCGCGCGAAGTCGCCCCTCACGCGCAGGGGGCCGTCGGGAATCGTCCTGGACAGCGCCAGGTTCTTCTGCCTCGCCTGGATTTCGATTGTGTCGATTTCGCCGGCGACGAGGGCGCAGAAGTCGAAATCCGTCGTGACGGAAGCCTTCTGGCCGCGCTCGTACGCCGAAAAATCGACAAGGTCCGCGACCAAATCCTTGAATCTCTCGATGTTCTGGAGGGCCTTCTCGAGGAATTTCCTCTGCTTGGGATCCACCTCTCCGCTCCTGCCGCTGAGAATCAGGTCGAGATACCCGAGCGATGAGAGCAGCGGCGTCTTGAGCTCGTGCGTGACCGTGGAGAAGAACTCCGTCTTAATCCTGTCTATGGATTCGAGCTCCAGGTTCGCCCTCTCGAGCTGGACGTTCCTCTCCTGGATTGCCATCGCGAGCCTCTCGTTCTCCTCCTCGTAGTGCAGGAACCTGATTTCCTGGTCTATCAGGGCGGTGAGCTCGTCGTTGTTCCAGGGCTTGCTTATGTACCTCGAGACCTGCCCGAGGTTGATTGCGTCTATCGCCGCCCTGAGGTCGAGGAAGGCGGTCAGTATTATCCTCGAGGTCCGGGGGTGGCTCGCCCTCACGAACTCGAGGAACTCCACGCCCGTCATCCCGGGCATCCGCTGGTCGCAGACGACGAGGTCGACGGGGTTGCCGTCCATTATCTTCAGCCCCTCCGGGCCTGACGAGGCAGTGTGGACGGCGTACTTGCTCTTGAACAGCTTCCGGAAGAGGCTCAAGTTGGGGATTTCGTCGTCGACCAGCAGAATGTGTCTCTTGCCTGAATCGGCCACAGGCGAAAAAACTCCACATCGCCGGGCCGGCCGGGCCGGCCCGCGTACCCGTGCGAAAGGCGGGCCCTGAATCCCGCCGTCAACCCTCCCTGGCCAGCAACCTGTCTATCTTCTTCAGCAGAACGCTGATGCGGAAAGGCTTCCCCAGGTAGTCGTCCACCCCGACCGACACGATTTCGGAGACGTCCTTCTCCCTCGAGAGCGCCGTCAATGCGATGATTTTCGGGTTCCCGACGTGCTGGTTGCTCCTCAGAATCCTGCAGACGTCCCTCCCGTCGATGTCGGGCAGCATGATGTCGAGCAGTATGAGGTGGGGCTTGAAGCAGGCCGTGGCAAGGCCGCCCTCGAAGCCGGAGGTGGCGGTCCTCACCTCGAAGCGGTTCTCGGTGCCGAGAAGGTCGACGAGGAATTCCATGACGTCCTTGTCGTCCTCGATAATCAGCACCCTGGTCTTCTCGCCGCGCGCCGCACCCTCCTCGCGGATGAATTCCTCCGAGACCCTGTCGAGCGCCTCGGATTCGTTCTTCGAGAACAGGTAGGGCCCGCCTGTCCCGGTGAGGCTCTGGAACATGCCGCTCGAGTCGAAGACGACCACGGGATTCTTGACGTCCTTGAAGACGTCGTCGACCGCCGCGAGGAAGGAGGATATCGGGGCGTCCACCTTGCGGATTTCGTTGACCACGAGCACGATTTTGCCTACGCGGGCTTCGGCGATTTTGCTGCGGAGGCTCGAGATTATCTCCTCGGAGGGCGCCGATCCGCAGTGGAGGCGGACGACGGCCATGTCTTCAACAATCCTCACGTCGACCGGCGTCTCTGCACCCATGACCCCATCCGTCCATCCAGCCTGCGACTGAAGGGCCTTTCCTGAATCTATCAGAAGGGCTGCGGGCTTTCCAGGCATTTCCTGCGCGTCCGGCCGGCAGGCATCAGCGCTCCGGTCCGGCCATGGGCAGCGTGAGAATGAACGTCGAGCCCTTGCCGGCCTCGGAACGGCAGGAGATCCCGCCCCCGTGCCGCTTCATTATGTCGTAGCTGATGCTGAGGCCCAGCCCGACGCCCTGGGGTTTGGTCGAGAAGAACGGCTCGAACAGGTAGTCCTTCCTCTCCTCGGGTATGCCGCAGCCGGTGTCGGAGATGCTTACGACCGCGCAGTCGCCGTCCCTGGACGTCTCGACCGTCACCGTGCCCTTGTCTTTAATCGATTCGAATGCGTTGGCGAGGATGTTCATCAGGACCTGGTTCATCTCCGAGGGATTGCATTTGCATAATCCCACTCCGGAGTACTTCCGTTCAATCCGGATTCTGTCGCGGTACTCGTATTCGAAGAACCTCAGCGTGCCGTCCGCCGCCTCCTCGATGTTGAAGGGTTCCGTGCTCGGGCTGCCGATTCTGGAGAACGACCTCAGGTTCTTGACTATGTCGCCAATCCTCTCCATGCCGACGACGCAGTCCGAGATCGAATCCTTCATGTCCGCGAAGGAATCCCGCACATCGAGGAACCACGCCGGCAGGTCCCCTTTGGCTGATCGCAGGTTGGCTGTCAGCGTCTCGCCCAAGCCGGCAAGCGTCTTAGCGACGTAGGACAGGTTGCCGGATATGAAGTTGACCGGGTTGGTTATCTCGTGGGCGACCCCGGCCATGAGGGTGCCGAGCGACGCCATTTTCTCCCGCTCAATCAGGCTTGCCTGCGTCTCCTTCAGCTTGGCGTATGCATCGGTCAGTTCACGGACTTTTCCGGCGAGTACGCCCCTGAGCTCCAGCACCTCGGTGATGTCCCTGGCCAGGCCTTCGACGCCTATGACGTTCCCGGCCCTGTCAGCGAGCAGGCGCGACGTCGCCAGCACTTCGAACACCGTGCCGTCCGGGGTTTTGAGCTGCGTCTGGTAGTTCCTGACTTCGCCCTTCTCCTTGAGATCCGCCATGAGCTTTTTCCGGTCGGCGGGGTCGACGTAGTACAGCGAAATGTCCGACCCTATGATGTCGGTCATCCCGTGCGCGTTCATCAGGTCCATGGCGGCCTTGTTGACGTAGAGAATCCTCCCCCTGAGGTCGGTCCTGTAATAGAGCTCCGGGAGGTTGTCCACGAGCTCGCGCAGCCTGGCCTCGGAGGTCTTGAGGTCGTCCTCAATCCTGAGACGGTCGGTAACGTCCATGTTCCAGGTGATGTAGTAGTCTGAGTTCAGCAGTCTTTTTTTCACGCAGCGGAACGCGATTTGAAGTTCGCTCCCGTCGCTTTTGCGGGCTTTGAAGAAAACCGGCGGCATGCCGGCCGTCCCCTGGGGGAAGGAGCCGTGTGCCGCGCAGATTCTGTCGTAGTCGTCCGCTGATACGAGGTCCTTGAATTCAATCCTGGATTCGAATCCGGGCTGCAGCCCGTAAATCTCGCGGAACTTCGTGTTCGTGTAGAAAACCTCGTCGTCCCGGTAGATTGCGATTCCGGATGGGGACTGGTCGGCGACGGACGTCAAGAACCCCCTGCTCTCCTCTGCGACCTGCTCGGCCAGGATTCTGGATGCGCCGAGGTGCAGGGCCGTCGCAATCATCTGCGCCTTTGCCGCCCTGTCATGCCCGATGCGCGAACCGGCGGGACCGAGAAGGGCGAGGACGCCGCAAGCGCCCCTGCCCTTCACGCCGAACGGGAACGATGCGATGCGCGCGGCGCCGGATCCCCGTTCCGCCGCCCTCCCGGCGTCGAGGCAGGCGAGCGCATCGGCGCGGAGCTTCTCAGCCTCGGCAGCGATGGATTCGGGATGATGCGCAGCCGCGACGGGATTGGCGCGATTCCCGGACAGGATTACCGCGAATCCCCCTTCGGAACCCGTCGCGGCGCAGGCGTTCCTGACGGCGACTGCCGCGATTTTCCCGAGGTCCGTTCCGGAGCAGGCGTTTTCCAGCACTTCGCCGAGCAGGCCGTCGTCTCCCGAGACGTTTTGGGAATCGGTCATGTCGCCGGAATCGGAAGGCAAGGCCGGGACTCCACGATTGGGCGCCTCGGCGCGGCGGAGGCCTCGGGCCTGACCGCCCCTCCGCAGGCGCTGGGGACGTCCTGAACATAGCCGGACCGCGGCAGGATTTCAACCGTAATCGGGCCCGGGCCGGCGGTCCGCGCCGCGCAGCGAAGAATCCTGTTGACCGGGCGGGGGCGGAGATGGAATTATGCGGCCTGTCCGCCG
>JBFZBV010000324.1:0-4463 GCA_041308285.1 Planctomycetota bacterium
GCGCGATCAGGAGAATCAGGGCGCAGAGAAAGAGCCTCAAAGCGGTTTCCCCCCGCATGCGGAACCGGCCGCTGCATGCGATTTACGTTGACTTCCTCTACGTTTATTATATCTTCTTCGACATATATCGATTTCTACATATATGGAGGAGTCGCAATGAGAGTCCGTTTATTCATCGCCGCGCTGGCCGCGGCCGCGTCCGTCACGGCAGGGTGCCGGGGGACCGGCAAGGACCCGGATCCGATTCCGGTCTCTTCGAGAGCCTACAAGGGCCACGAAACCGACGCGGACATGAACAACCTCGTCGCGGTGTACAACTCGCTCGTGGGGACGAGGCTCGACGACTGCCAGACCTGCCACAAGGGCGGGGACATCGTATACGCGACCAAGACCGTCACCTTCAACCCCTGCTCGTTCTGCCACCTGGTACCCTATCCGGACGCAACGATAGTGTCGGGCGCGCCAACCGGCTACGCCGATACGCTGAACCCCTACGGACAGGCCTACATGACCAACGGCCGCACCCAGGCGGCCTTGCGCATGATCGAGAACCAGGACTCCGACATCGACACCTGGGCCAACGGCGCGGAGATTGAGCAGCTCCGATATCCCGGCGACGCCACGAGCATGCCGGGCCAGCCTTTCGCCCCGATCTACACCCTGACCTGGGAAGCAGTTCACTCTTTGACCTCGCACCGCGAACTCCTGCTCCAGAACTCCCACAAGCAGGCGACCGACGAATACGTCATCTACGAGGGCGTCAAGGTCAAGGACCTCCTCGCCGCCGCTGGGGTAAACCTGACGTCGGCCACCGGCATTACCGTCATCGCGCCCGACGGGTTCATGAAGGACTTCACACTCGACAACATGAACATCCAGTACCTGGACGGCATTTACGACTCGGGCCTCGAAGTCGGCGGACCTCTCGGAGCGAACGGCTTCGTCACCTATCCGCCGGCGGCGCTGATGACATCCCTCTACCCCACCCTGGCCGACATGGGGACCATACCCGACCAGCAGTGGCTCTTAATCGCGCACACCCGCGACGGAGCGGCCTTGGACGTCTCTTACCTCGACCCGGTGAGCGGGAAAATCAACGGCGAAGGGCCGTACCGCATCATCGTGCCCCAGACGACGCCCGGGCAGCCTGACAGGGGTTCGACGGTCACGCCGGTCGGCGACGGCTACGACTACCTCTCTACCAAGGACCACAACGCCGGCAACTCGGTCCGCGGCGTGGTCGCCATCCGCGTGAATCCGATGCCCGCAAGCTACGAGGAATACGACTGGAAGAACGGCGGATGGTCCCTGATTACGGACAAGAAAATCATCATCTACGGCGAAGGCGTCACCGGGAACTGACGGGGATGCAACCCGAAGGGCGGCACCGCATGGTTCCGGCCCTTCGATTCCTCAGCGCCGGCTCCCGATTCACCGACGCCGAGGAGTGCAGCTTCGCATATCCCCGCTGACCTTAATCTGGATATTGCCGGAATGACTTGCGCCGGAAAAACCTTTCTTGCGGCGGCCCTGTGCATCTTCGCGGTCGTCATCGCCGCGATCCCGGGCACGGCATTCGCCCAGGCCGATACCCGCAGGGAAAACCCGGACCCCGCCCCGGCCCCGGCCGTTGAAAAACCGCCTGCCGAACCGGAAAAGAAATCCAAGCCTGCCAAAGGCCTTCTCCTCGTGTCCGGCGAGGACGGGATTTCGCTCAGGCTCACGGGCTACGTCCAGCTCTGGGCCGCCGTGGTCGAGCAGACCGAAAACGGGCTCAGGCAGCCCCTTTCCTGGGACGACGCCGCGCAGGAGGCCTCCGGATTCTGCTTCCGCAGGGTCAGACTCGACGCGCTGTTCGACATGAAAGAGCAGGGGCTCAAGGCCAGGATCGGGCTCAGACTCGAGGGCAATCCCCAGCTTCTCGACACGTGGGTGTCCTGGGCTCCCTTCGGCGAAGAGCTCGAAGTGCGCGTCGGCCAGATGAAAATCCCCTCCACGTACGAGGTGGAGACCCCGAGCGAGGAGCTGGACTTCGCCGAGCGTTCGAGGTTCTCGAACCTTGCTGCGGACTGGGCCCTCTGCAGGGGTCCCTCCATGAGCTCCCCCTGGCCCGGCGCCAAGACGTACATGCGCGACCTCGGCGTGTCCGTGCGCGGCAAGGTGCCCGGGGGGTCGTACTTTTTGATGGTCGGGAACGGCCTCGGCGCCAACTTCTTCATCGGCGGAGCGGAATACAAGCAGTTCCTGTTCGCCAACGACCTCGGCGCCTATTTCCTCGGCGTGAGGCTCGTCCTCGACCCCCTGCCCCTGTTCAAGCTCCCCGACGGCTTCCCGCTCAGGTCCTTCACGCTCGGCGGCCACGCATGCTGGAACAGGCACCCGGAGGTAATCCTCAACGACGAACGCACGGTGACCGACCTCTTCCGAAGGTCGTGGTCCCTGGAAGCCAGAGCCGACGTGATAGGCCGCCTGAAAGTCACCGGCATGATAGGGGCGGGTTACGTCTTCGACGACTTCGACGACAACGGCAAGACCGACTACTCCTACCGCGGCTGGGAAATCAAGGCCGTGATCGTAGTGGCCCCCGAGCTCCTGGACTTGGCCGTAAGATACGACTCGTACTGGGACGAGCGCAACGAGTCGGGCGACGACGAGTACCGCGACGCCTACACCTTCGGCCTGTGCGTCACTCCGACGAAGCACATCAGAATCCAGGCCGAGTTCAAGCTCAAAATCCTCTACTCGGACACATCCCCGGACATCGACGACAACGTCCTCCTCATCGCCGCCCAATTCTCCTTCTAACAAACCTCCGGTTTGATAATTGACTCTGTTCCGTGAGTTGTGAGCTGTTCATGCCGAGGGGTGCCCATCGCAATCAGGACGCCAGTTTCGAGTCGAGACGAATCCTGGACCTCCGGACGGAAAATCAGCGAACCGCGCCTGCCTCGAATCCGCGATTCAGCCGCCCCTGAGCAAGCTCAAGCATCTTGCTCCCTCTGCAGGCGCCTTGATTGCGCGATCAACGCGCAATCAAGGCACATCTGAAAATTAAAAATTACAGAAGGGGGGCGCGGGGGGCAGGCTTCAATCAGGAGAATCAGTCTCGCGCCGAAGGCGCGATCAGGAGAATCAGGGCGCAGAGAAAGAGCCTCAAAGCGGTTTCCCCCCCGCGGAATATTCCGTCTCGAGCGCGATCGCAGGCTCAGGCGCCCAGCAGCCTGGCGGCGTTCCCGCGGAGGATTCGTTCCTCGGCCCCGGCCGCAAGGCCCAGCGACTTCACCGCGACTATGGCAGGCCTGATGTCGCCCGTCCCGGGCCAGTCGGACCCGAAGATGAACCTGTCGGATCTCGCCTCCATGCCGGGGAACAGGGCCGGCAGCTTGCGGGTCGGCATGCCTGCTATGTCGATGTGCACGTTCTCGTGCCTCGCGAGCATCCACCGGGCCCTGTCGTACCAGAACGGCCTTCCGCCGTGGGACATGACGATTACCAGCCGCGGGAACTCGTCGGCTATCTCGTCCAGCAGAAGCGGGTCCGCGTACTTGATTCTGGACCCCTTGAACAGGGAGCTTCCCGTGTGGAACATGACCGGGATTCCCATCTCCTGCGCGAGCCCGTAGAAGGGCATGAGCCTCGGATCCGCAGGCCAGTAGCGCGCGTAGGAGGGGAGCATCTTCATGCCGCGCATTCCGAGCGACCCGACAGCCCTCTCGAGCTGCGCCTCCGGGGTTTCATGGGCGTCCAGGTCCACCGCGCCGAAGGGAACCAGCCTGTCCGAGCCTCTGCACAGATCCGCCGTGAACTCGTTCGGGATCAGCCCGCTCGTGAGCGGCGCGTACTCGGACAGGAGCACGGCCTTCTCCACGCCCTGGGAATCCAGGTACGCGACCAGCTTCCCCCTGTCCACGCCCCCGGCGAAGAGGCCGAAGAAGCCGGGGTTGTTACTGCGGAAGTACTCCTGGACCCAGGGGGTGAAATTCCCGGGCGGGGCAACGTGCAGGTGGAAGTCGATTGCGCCCATGCGGAACCACTATACCAGCTCGCGGGCCGCGATCAACCGCGGCATTCACGGCTCTCTCCATGCGCGTCAACTTGAGAATTCCCAAGAGCCGTCGATTCTTGGGGGAACCTTTCTGGAGAAAGTTTCCCCCAAACCCTCTTCAAAGACTTTTTCTCGATGGAGTTCCGGGTTGGGGGGCCTGGTCCGCAAACAAGGATTGGTTGCACACGGGTCGAGTCCGGGAACCTGACGGGATTCATGAATGATTCGAGCCCCCCCCGCCCGGAACTCCATCAAAGAAAAGTTTTCGGAAAGGGCGTGGGGAAACCCTTTTCCAAAAGGGTTTCCCCATAATCACGGTCACTTCTGGAATTCTTAAGTTGACGCATATGTCGTCAGGACGAAGGCGGGTTGGGGCTCTCTGTCGCCAGGATCACGGCAATCCGCCTTCGCTTGAAAG
>JBFZBV010000325.1:0-3997 GCA_041308285.1 Planctomycetota bacterium
GTGGGTCGAGACCGATCTTTCCCTCAGGCAGGACGGCACCGCCCTGGTCACGTACAAGGCGAAGTGGCGGGTCATATCCGGCCGGATGCACGGGTTCTACCTCCAGGGCATAGACGAGGACCCGGAGTTCATGCGCAAGCAGAGCTGCGTCTGGCTGGGCGGGAAAAGGCTCGGCATCGACATCAAGCCTGCGGGATCAGAAGGCGGGAAGCCCAGGTACGACGTGGTCATAGCGGGAGGGGGCGACGCGCCGGAGGGATCCGAGCCGGTGTTCTGCATCGCCTACATAGCCGATCTTGCGGGCGGCGGCCACCTGGGCACGACGAAGTCGAAATTCGGGGAGCTCATATACCTGGACTGGGCCGCGACCGGGTTCGAGGGCGGGCTCGAGCACTACACCGTGACGGTGGTGTTCCCGATGAAGGCTCCGAAGGGCGAAATCGCCCACGACTCGCCCTTCCTATCCCGCGCAGGGTTCCGCACCGAAAAGTTCATGAACTCCCAGTACATGATTTCCTACGGCGGGATCGAGCAGGAGGGGGCCAGCTGGTTCTTCGCGAGGTTCCACAAGACGGACGTGAAGGCCCGGGAATCCGCGCCGGTGAAGCTGTACGTCAAGAACACGGGCCAGTTCGCAGGGCTGGAGGGCCTGGCCGCGGCGAAGTCGAGGTCCATGGTGCTCAACAGGGTCGTGGGGTTCCTCGCAATCGGCGCGGTGGCCGGAATCGCGCTCCTGCTGTATTTCAGGAAGTACAGGTCCGTTTCCGACGCCAAGGCCACGCTCGACGACGTGAGATGGGACAACAGGGAATGGGTCCCGCCGAAAATCCAGGTGGCCACGTTCCGCAGGAGCGGCAAGGTCGCCAAACTCTCGGTGATAGAGGCGGGCGTGTTCCTGGACGTCCCGCTCAAGCACGTGGCCGGGCTGCTCGCCTACGACCTCGAGAAGAAGGGCGCGCTGAAGATTGCGGCGACCGATCCGGCGATAAGGATTCACTCGAAGAACCCTGCCTACGCCCCGGCGGACGCGTACGAGAAGCTGTTCCTGGCCTCGGTGAAAGAGGACGGGTCGCTGTCCCGGGAAGTCCTCGTTGACCTCTTCAACCTCGTGTCCGACAACATCGGCCGCAAGACCTGGAACGCGGACCTCGAGGCCACGCGGAACTACTACAGGGCCATGATTGAGGAGAACTACCTCACCGTGAAGTCCGAGGAGGACCTCCAGAGGGTCGCGCACAGCAGGGTGGGGGGCTCGTTCCCGCTCTTCTGGGTCTTCTTCTTCCACTCGCACATGACGAGCGGGGCCAGGAGGCCCTACTTCGACAGGGTCGACGGGATAGGGGACTCAATCGAGCGCGGGTCCCCGCACGCGGTCACCGCCTACACCGCGTACATCTCCTCGGACGCCTGCCACTCGGCCTGCTACGTGCACACGGCCTGCCACGACGCGTGCCATTCGGCCTGCCACTCGGCCTGCCATTCCGCATGCCATTCGGCTTGCCACTCGGCATGCCATTCCGCCTGCGTGTCCGGCGGGGCGCATTGAGAGGACTTGCGCACGCCATGCAAAGCACGGCCGAAATCGGAATCGAAGAGCTGTCGTGGATTGACGGCTTTCTGCGGAGCGTGAAGCCCTACCTGTTCGTGAGGGAGGAGGATTCCCTCCTCATTCTGCCGCCCAATCAGGCGTACAGGCTCAACCCCACGGCTCTCGAGATCCTCGAGAGCGCGCTCGGGGGCGTGCCCGTGGCCGAAGCCATGGGCCGCATGGCGTCTGACCCGGCCGCGCGGCTGGACGTCCACAGGTTCTTCTGCGACCTGAGGTCCCTGGTCTCCGGCTGCCTCGGGGAGGGGGCCGGCAGGCTCGCGGTGGAGCGGACGCCGTTCCGGAGGCCCTTCAACACCCTGCCGGTGCTGAGCGAAATCGCGGTGACTTACAGGTGCAACCTGCGCTGCGCCTTCTGCTACGCCTCCGCGGGCGATGCCCGGGCCGAGGCGTGGCAGGAACTCGACGCGAAAGGGATAGCGCGGATACTCGAGACCATAAGGTGGAAGGCGAAGGTCCCTTCCGTCTCGTTCACCGGCGGCGAGCCCGCGGTGCGCGCCGACCTGCCCGACCTTGTCCGCGAGGCGAAGGGGCTCGGGCTCAGGGTCAACCTCATAACCAACGGGACACTCCTCGGCCGCGACCTCGTCCGGAGGCTCGCGGACGCGGGGCTCGACAGCGCGCAGGTGAGCGTCGAGGGCGAATCGGCGGCCGTGCACGACCGCCTCACGGGCGTCGCCGGGTCCTTCGACTCCACCCTGAAGGGAATCGCCAACCTCAAGGATCGCGGCATCACGTGCCACACGAACACCACGATTAACAAGCTCAACGCCGAAGGCGCCCCCGGGATCGTGCGGCTCGCGGCGGGCCTCGGGATGACGAGGATATCCATGAACATGGCCATCCCCTGCGGATCGCTCCTTTCGCGCGGCGCGGGCCTGGCCGTGAAGTACTCGGAAATCGGCCCGACGGTGCTGGCGTGCAGGGACGCAGCTCGCAGGGCGGGCATTTCGTTCCTCTGGTACTCGCCGACCCCCTATTGCGTGTTCAACCCGCTCGCGGAGAGGCTCGGCAACAAGTCCTGCGCAGCGTGCGACGGGCTCCTGAGCGTCGCACCGGACGGGTCGGTGCTGCCGTGCTCGAGCCTCATGGAGCCTGTGGGGAACATCCTCAGGACGGAATTCGGAGAAGTATGGCATTCCGCGTCCGCCAAATTCTGGGCCGGCAAGAGGTACGCGGACTCCGAGTGCCGGTCCTGCGGCGCCTTCGAGGCTTGCGCAGGGGCGTGCCCGATTTACTGGCGGGCTTTCGGGAATTCCGAGATTCGGGGTGGATCAGAATCCGGGCGAATCGACCGGTGACTGGAGGCGCCATGGCGGAGAAATCCGAGACACTGATGAAAGCCCGTTCCGGGCCCGACTTCCTGGTCGGGAACTTCCGGCTCGGCAGGAGGCTCGCCATTGCCGGGGGCATTATCACGGCGGGGATTGCGGTGCAGCTGCTCCTGTCCGGCTTCTTCGGCGCCGCGGTCATCGCGGCCGGGGTGGTTTTCGTCCTGCCCAGGGGCGTGTCCAACAAGCCGGGGAGGGAGAAGGGCAAGGCGTCCTGGGAGCGCGTGACCGAAGCCGAGCTGGACTTCGCGTTCGAGCTCGAGGAGAAGTGCAAGAGATGGGGCGGGTCCCTCCTGGACATCAACTGCGGCAGGGGGTTCGCGGTGCTTCTCGGCGCGGCGGCCGCCACCGCGCTGGCGGTGTTCGTCGCGTCGCGGATGCAGAACGGGTTCGACCTGGGCAGCGCGATGTTCTCGTGGAGCCCGGGTTTCAGGGCGGAGTTCCTGCTGGTTGACGCCGTGATATTCCTTCTCCCGGTCTGGGTTTCGGGCATGCGCATGCCGTGGTCGCCGACCGACCTCATGATTAAGCTCCGCGCGCTCCACAACGTGCGGGCGCGGCTCAGGGCCTATCCCGACCCGGACGTGGAGGTCACGCCCATGTTCGAGGTCGCGGCGGGCGTGAAAGGGGCCGTGCCCAGGGACGCGAGGCTCATGCTCAGATGGCGCGGCGCGCCCGAGGGGTTCATAGGCGTCCAGGTCCAGGTCTCGCTGAACCGGGTCCAGGGCAGGCCTTTCCCCTACCTCTACGGGGTCGTGATAGCGAAGAAGGGCTTCGGGCTGGCGCCGAGGCCCGCGAGATCCCTCAAGGACGTGTGCGAGTTCGAGAGCAAGGACCCGGAAGTCGACGTGCTGGTGGTGAGGCAGAAGACTTCCAGGAACTCTGGCTATCACACCGTGGAGGCCGACCAGGTGAGGGTGCTCGAAGCCGCCATGGAGACCGCCCGGGACGCGCTGGCGTGAGAGAAAAAGGTGTCAGGAACCCTTATTCTTCTTAGGGCGGCCCAGCGGTCGCAGCGTACTCTCCAGACCCAATCGTTTGACCATTCGCATTGACCAAC
>JBFZBV010000326.1:0-7553 GCA_041308285.1 Planctomycetota bacterium
TCCTCTCGGGCAGGCCCGGCGGGGTCGTCTGCTTCTCCGACCGGGACCCGGCGCCGGGCGAGGATGCCGCGGGCGTCTTCTGGATTCGCGCCGGGCGGAGCGAGGAGAACGCGGGATTCACGGAGGTCTTCTCGCCGGACGCGCCGCGTTCCGAGGAGTCCGTGCCGGTGGCGTTCGCCGTGTCGAACTTCTCCGGATCCCGGAGGCGCGTCGAGGTGCGCGCGGAGGGCGCCGAAGCCTTCCCCGGAACCCTCTCGCTCGATGTCCCGGCCGGCGGCACGGCCAGGGGGGTCGTGAACGTCCGCAGGAAGCCGGCCGACACCCTGTTCAGCCTGAGCATCCCGCCGGGCGACGCGCTCGCCGAGGACGACAGGCTGTTCTGCGTCGCGAGGGGCGGCGGGCCGGCGAGAATCGCGGTGGTTTCCGACGAGGGCATGGACCCGTTCCTGGGGTCCGCCCTGCGATCCATGCCCTTCCTGGTGGACGGGGCGGGTTCGGCGCTTCTCTCGCCGGAGGAGCACCGCCGCGCGGCCGGGTTCGACGCGGCGGTCTTCTACCGCTCCGGCGGGCCCGAAAGCCCGGGGTCGGGTCCGGCGGTCAGCTTCGGGCCGCCCCCGAGCTGGGCGGACGGCGGGGCGGACGCCTCGGGCGCGGCATCCGCGTCGGACCCTTTCCATCCCGTCACGGCCGGCCTGGGCTTCGAGGGCGTGTTCTTCCGCCGGGCCAGGTCCGTGGCCGGGGGCGCGCCGCTGATTTCCACCGACAAGGGGCCCGTCGCGGCGGCCTTCGAGACCCCGTCCTCGAGGGTCGTGGTATTCGGCTTCGCCCTGGACTCGACGAACCTTCCCGTCAAGCCGGTCTTCCCCCTCCTAATCCGCAACGCCCTCGCGTGGGCGGCCTCCGCAGGTCCTTCGGGGTCCCGGAGCATGGTGTCGATGGAGGAGTACGCCGCGCGCCGGGGCGGGGGCCGCGTGGACGGGCTCCTGGGGCACAGGAGGACCGAATCGGGTTCCGCGGTCGGAGTCAACCTGGTGGACCCGTCCGAGTCGGACCTCAGGGCGCCCGCGGGGCGGCCTCCCGGCCGCTTCGAGCCGCGAGGCGGGGCGAGGGCCAGGGAGGTTCCGCTCTCCGGGGTTCTGGCCGCGTCCGCCATGGCGTTCGCGTCGCTCGCCGCGCTGGGTTCGGCCTGGGGCAGGACGGGGCGCTGAAGCCGCGCGCGGCACGCGCGAAAAAAGGTGCTTTCCGGTCCTGAACCCGCATATAATACCGAATCGCTCCACCCGGAATCCGGGCCGGTGAGCCGAAGGGATTGGCGTTCCAGGCGGAGCCGGAGCCGGGGCGGCTGATCGGGGAGGAAACGTGGAAACCCGCAGAGGGATGCTCATTGTCCTCGACGGCTGGGGGCACCGGGACGAGGTCAAGTACAACGCGGTCGCGCAGGCCAGGACCCCGTACTTCCGCATGCTTGAGGACACCTATCCGCACACCCTGATTCGGGCTTCCGGGCTGGACGTCGGCCTGCCCGAGGGGATGATGGGCAACTCCGAGGTCGGGCACCTGAACCTCGGGGCGGGGCGGGTCGTCTGGCAGGAAGTCACTAGGATTACCCTCTCGATTCGGAACGGGGAGTTCTTTTCGAATCCGGCGCTGGTTTCGGCCATGGAGAGGGTGAAGGAATCGGGGGCGCTGCACCTAATCGGGCTGGTGTCCAACGGAGGCGTCCACAGCTACGAGATTCACTACTTCTCGCTTCTCGAGATGGCGAAGCGGTTGGGGCTGGACGGCCGGAGGGTGTTCTTCCACGCGATAACGGACGGCCGCGACACGCCCCCGACGAGCGGCGCGAACTGCCTCAAGAGGCTGGCGGAGAAGATTGCCGGGACGGGGATGGGCCGCATAGCCACGGTCTCCGGCAGGTTCTACGCCATGGACAGGGACAACCGCTGGGACAGGGTCGAGGAGGCGTACAAGGCCTACGCGCTGGGCGAGTGCCGGCGGGGCGAGGACTGGTCCTCCGAGGTGCAGCGCTCCTACAAGGAGGGTGTGACCGACGAGTTCATAAGGCCGGTCATGATCGGATCGGGCTCGGAATCCGTGATGAAGGACGGCGACTCGGTGATTTTCTTCAACTTCAGGGCCGACAGGGCGAGGGAGCTGAGCAGGACGTTCACCGACCCGTCGCTGACCGGGTTCGCGCGCGCGAGAATCCCGAAGGTGCACTGGGTGTGCATGACGCGCTACGCCGCGGACATCGACGCGGCCGTGGCCTTCGAGCCGATAGGGCTCAGGAACGTGTTCGGCGAGCACCTGGGGGCGCTCGGCCTGAGGCAGTTCAGGATTGCCGAGACCGAGAAGTACGCGCACGTCACGTTCTTCTTCAACGGCGGGGTCGAGAAGCCCTTCCCCGGCGAGGACAGGATCCTCGTCCCCTCGCCGAAGGTCCCGCGGTACAACATGCAGCCCGAGATGAGCGCTCCGGAGGTCACCCTGAGGTTCCTCGAGAAATACCGCTCCGGGGGTTACGACTTCCACCTGCTCAACTTCGCGAACGCCGACATGGTCGGGCACACGGGGGACATGGAGGCGGCGGTGAAGGCGGTCGAGACCGTGGATGCCCAGCTTGCGGCGATAGTCGAGCCGCTGAGGGCCGACGGCGTGTCCGTCATAATCACCGCGGACCACGGGAACGCGGAGCTCATGTACGACGAGGAAGCCGGGGAGCCGCACACGGCGCACACGACGAATCCGGTCCCCCTGATACTCGCGGACGACAGGCACAGGGGGGCGGATCTCAGGAGCGACGGGAAGCTGTGCGACGTTATTCCGACGCTGGGGCGTCTGATGGGAATCGGGCTTCCGAGGGAGGTCGAGGGGAGATCGCTGTGTTTCGACTAAGTTACTAGCGGGCGCAAATGTTGGACGTCGCATTCCTCTGGCACATGCACCAGCCCTTCTACAAGGACATGTACTCCGGCGAGTACTACCTGCCCTGGGTCAGGCTCCATTCCATCAAGGACTACTACGGCATGGCGGCCCTCGCCCTCGAGCGCGAGGACGTCAGGGTGACCTTCAATCTCGTCCCGAGCCTGCTCCTGCAGATTCGCGACTACGCGGAAGGCCTCGCCGTCGACCGGAACCTCGAGATATCCATGAAGGACCCCAAGGGGCTCGACCCTCAGGAAGTCGACTTCATGATTTCGAACTTCTTCCGCTGCTTCCGGCCCACGATGATTGACCCGCACCCGAGGTACAAGGAGCTGTTCCTCAAGATGCGCGGCGACGGATCCCAGCACAGGAAGCGGAATTTCCCGGTTTCCGACCTGAGGGACCTGCAGGTCTGGTCGACCCTCTCGTGGTTCCACCGCACGCTCCGCAAGGAGGACCCCGTACTCAAGGGCCTGTTCGAGAAGGGGAGGGATTTCACGGAGGGCGAGAAGAAGGCGATGCTGGACAAGCAGCGCGAGGTAATCGGCAGGGTGATACCCCTGTACAGGCGCCTCGCGGACGAGGGCAGGGCCGAGCTCACCACGTCGCCTTTCTACCACCCGATACTGCCGCTGCTCTGCAGGATGGAATCCGCCCTCGAGGCGATGCCGTCGGCCCGGCTCCCGGTGCACAAGGGCCCCTACGTCCGCGACGCGCAGGAGCAGGTTTCCATGGCGGTCGCCCAGCACGAGAAGATTTTCGGCCGCAAGCCTTCGGGCATGTGGCCGCCGGAGGGGTCGGTCAGCGACGACATGCTCCCGATTCTGCTGGAGGAGGGGATTTCCTGGGCCGCGACGGACGAGGGGATACTCGAGAACTCCGTGCTGAGGGGCTTCTCGCAGTGCGGCGGGGGGGATCCGCCGGTCAACGCGGGGCTCTACACGCCCTACAGGCTCAGGGCCGCGGACGCGCCGCTGGCCATGTTCTTCAGGGACAGGGCCCTGTCGGACCTCATCGGATTCTCCTACTACGGAATGGACCCGGAGGCCGCGGCGGCCGACTTCGTGTCGAAGCTGCTCAAGATTGAGGCGAAGACCGGGGGGACGAACGCGGTCGTCACCGTGGCGCTCGACGGCGAGAACCCCTGGGAGCACTACGGGGACGGCGGCGTGACTTTCCTGCGATCGCTCTATTCCTCCATAGCCTCGGAACAGAGGCTCAAGATGACCACGTTCTCCAACCACCTCAAGTGGAAGAAGAGCTTCCCGGTGCTCCCGCGGCTAGCGGCCGGGTCGTGGATAAACTCGAATTTCGGGATATGGATTGGATCCCCCCAGGACAACACGGCATGGGACTACCTGGGCAGGGCGAGGCAGTGGCTCGGGCGCGCCGAGCCCAAGGAGGGGTCCAGGCCCGCCTGGGAATCCGTCTACGCCGCGGAGGGCAGCGACTGGTTCTGGTGGTACGGGGACGACTTCTTCTCCGAGGAGAAGGACCAGTTCGACTTCATCTTCCGCCGGAACCTGTCCAACGTCTTCAGGTTCATGGGCGAGCCCGTTCCGCCCTACCTCGAGGAGGCCATCATCTCGGACCCGAGGTCGACGTACACGAGGCCGACCGGCTTCATGGACCTCGTGCTGGACGGCAAGGCCACGAACTACTTCGAGTGGAGCTCCTCCGGGCGGTACGTTCCTTCGATCGAGGGGACGACCATGGGGAAATCAGCCGCGCGGATTGTGAAGGAAATCAGGATTGGGATGAGCGCCGATTCCCTGTGCCTCAGGGTCGACACTTCCGGCAGGGCCGCGGAGAAGCTCGCGGGGGAGAGGCAAATCAGGATTGAATTCCCTGACACGGGAACGACGGTCAAGTGGTCGCCCTCCAAGGGCGGGGGCGCGATAGGCAGGGCCGGCGGCGCGGAGAGCGCCCTCGGCTCGGTCTGCGTCTTCAAGGTGGCGGAGATTGCGGTGCCCTTCGCCTCCATGGGCGCGCGTCCCGGGGACCTGGTCCGCTTCTCGCTCGAGATTGCGGAGAAGGGCGCGGCGCTGGAGAGGCACCCGAGGCACGGCTTCTTCGAGTTCGCCGTACCCACGGAGAACTTCGAGATGGAGAACTGGCAGGTCTGAAGGAGGCGGGATGTCCGATTTGAGAAAAGACCCGGTCCTCGGGAGGTGGGTCATCATCGCCGAGGAGAGGGCCAAGAGGCCCTCGGACTACAGGACGGGGACGCCCGAGCCGAAGGAGGCCCCGAAGATGTGCCCGTTCTGCGAGGGGAACGAGCACATGACGCCGCCGGAAATCATCGCCTACCGGAGGAAGGACACCAAGGCCAACGAGAGGGGATGGTGGCTCCGCGTGGTGCCCAACAAGTACCCCGCCCTGGCGATAGAGGGCGACATAGGCAAAAGAGGGCTCGGGATTTACGACAAGATGAACGGAATCGGCGCGCACGAGGTGATTATCGAGACGAACGAGCACAAGCTGTCCCTGACCGGGATTGCCGATTCCGGGGTGAGGGACATGGTGTGGGCCTACCGCGACAGGCTGGTGGACCTGAGGAGGGACAACCGCTTCGTGTACGGCCTTGTGTTCAAGAACGTGGGCCAGGCGGCCGGGGCGACGATGGAGCACACGCACTCGCAGCTCATAGTCACGCCGACCATACCGTCGATTCCGATGCGGGAGATGAACGGGTGCTCGGACTTCTTCAAGTTCCGCGGCCGGTGCATATACTGCGACATGATCGAGCAGGAAATCGACCAGGGCGCGAGGCTGGTCATGGAAACGGCCGATTTCATCGCGTTCACCCCCTTCGCGTCCAGGTTCCCCTTCGAGACCTGGATCCTGCCCAAGGGGCACAAGTCCCATTTCGAGGACGTGGACGGGACGGAGGTGGAGGGCCTTTCGTTCATCCTCAAGTCCGTGCTCAAGAGGCTCGAGGACACGCTCTGCTCCCCTCCGTACAACTACATGATTCACACGTCGCCCTTCGACCTGGGATTCCTGTCTTACTACCACTGGCACATAGAGATAATTCCCAGGCTCTCCAACGTCGCGGGCTTCGAGTGGGGCTCGGGGTTCTACATAAACCCCGTGCCGCCGGAGAGCGCAGCGATGCATCTGAGGGGCGAGTACCAGCAGTGAACCGCGGCCCAGCGCTCAAGGCCCGGCGCGCAGGTTCCACGTCCGCGGATCCGGAAAAAAACCCCGCCCGGTCATTAAAAGCTTGACTCGTCTTCCCGGAGTGTGGTAAAAGGCGGGTTCTCATTTGCGGAACGCTTTGCAAAGTGGGATTGAATCCCACTTTTTTTTTGCGGCGGGCCGGGCTTGGAGGTCCGATGAACGGCGAGCTCCTCAGGATTGTGGACTCGATACACCGGGACCGGGACATCGACAAGGAGGTGATACTCCAGGGGATAGAGTCCGCCCTGAGGAAGGCCGCGAAGAAGAAGTACGACATCGAGGACGACGACGAGATAGAGATACGGATAGACAGGGAGACCGGGAACATCATCGCGAGGAGCGAGGACAGGGACATCGACCCGATAGAGCTCGGCAGAATCGCCGCCCAGGCGGCCAAGCAGGTGATCATCCAGAAGATAAAGGAGGCAGAGCAGGACGTCCTGTTCCTGGATTTCGAGCACCGCAAGGGGGAAATCGTCCACGGGCACGTCGTGCGCGTGGAGGGCAGGAACGTCATCCTCAACATAAACAAAGCCGAGGCCGTGCTTTCGAGGAAGGAGCAGGTCCCGGAGGAGAACTGGAAGGTCGGCGACCGGCTCCGCTGCGTCATCCTCGACGTCAAGAAGACCGGCCAGAAGGTGAAGATTGTCATATCGCGCAGCCACCCCGACCTCGTCAGAAGGCTTTTCGAGCTCGAGGTCCCGGAAATCTCCGAGGGCATAATCGAAATCAAGTCCATGGTGCGCGAGGCCGGGTACAGGACCAAGGTCGCCGTCACGTCCAAGGACCCGAAGGTCGACCCCGTGGGGGCCTGCGTGGGCGTGAGAGGTTCGAGAATCAAGAGCATCATCGAGGAGCTGAACGGGGAGAAAATCGACATCATCCGGTGGAGCGAGAACTCCGAAACGCTCATCGCCAACGCGCTCAAGCCCGCGAAGGTGGAGAGAATCATCCTCGACGACGCGATGGCCAAGGCGACGGTAATCGTCGCGGAGGACCAGCTCTCCCTCGCAATCGGCAAGAAGGGCCAGAACGTCCGCCTCGCCTCGCGCCTCGCCGGCTGGGAAATCGACATACTCACCGCCGACGAAGTGCAGGAGCGGAGCAACAGGGCCGTGGCGGAGTTCATGGTCATCCCGGGCATCACCGACGAGGAGGCGATGCTCCTCGGCGAATTCGGCTACCATTCGCTGGAGGACATACTCGCGAGGGGCGCGGACCTCCTGGCGACCGTCGAGGGCTTCGACAAGGCCAGGGCCGACCACATCATTTCCTTCATAAGCCAGCTCGACATCGAGGCGATAACCGAGGAGGTCGACAAGAACGTCCCGCAGAAGGCGGATGCGCAGACCGGCCCGGCGTCGGATGCCGGGGCGGCGCCCGCCGAAGGCGCTCCCGCGGCCGAGGCAGGGCAGGCTCCCGCGGCCGAGGCAGGGCAGGCTCCC
>JBFZBV010000327.1:0-3017 GCA_041308285.1 Planctomycetota bacterium
GGGTTTGCTGATTGTGTTGGCCTTTGCAGTCTCTGCCGTCGCTGTCGGCTGCGGAAACAAGAAGCCGCCTGTGAAGAGCGACAAGCCTGTCGAGTGGGAGGACTATCAGAGCTCTTCGATAGGCGTAAGCTTCAAGAAGCCGAAGGATTTCACCGAGACGCCGGATGCCAGGGGAACGTTCACCGACGGCGTGGGGTACATCACCGCGACATTCGACAAGGGGACGAAATCCCTCGACCAAATCATCTCGGAGGAAATCACGCGCAAGAAGCGCGACACGGAGACGAACTTCAAGTCGCGGAAGATTAAGGACTGGGCCAAGGCTTTCAATGTCCTGAAGAACGAGAAGAAGAAGTTCGGGAACTACGAAGGCGTCGAGCTCGAGCTGTCGCTGGCAAAGGAGCCCAAGGAGAACGCCCCGAGAATCCACAGGATAGAAACGTGGATTAAGACCTCCGACGGTCTGATAACGGTCGTCTGGATGGTCGACGAACCCAAGTGGGAAAAATACTACGAGAAGTTTTTCAGGATCTCGCGGGAGAGCTTCAAGGTCACGAAATGACGCGGGCTGCTTTTTTCAAAGGTGTCCCATGGGCCACTATGCACGGCGGTTGACATGCGCGACGGCCGCGGCGGCGCTCTTCGCAGCCTTGGCCGCTTACGCTTCCGGCGGCGACGCCGAATACGAGAGGCGCCTCAAGGAAATCGCCCCGGGCGACAACGAGGCGATCTTCAAGCTCGCCGTGTGGTGCATGGAGGGCGACGGGGCGCTCAAGAAGAAGGGGAGGGACCACTTCGAGTCGCTGGCGGTCTCGGCCGGAGGCTCCCTCTCCGCGAAGGCGAAGTACCAGCTGGCCGTATTCTCGGTGACGCAGGGCAGGACCTACCACGACCTGAAGAGGGCCGCGCGGCTCCTCGGCGAGGCGTCGGCAGCGGGATACGAACCGGCAGGCAGGAGGCTGGCCGAGATGGCCGCCGCCGGCCCCGAGAAGAAGAAGGAAGGGCTCGACAAGGGCAACAGGCATCTCGCGCAGAGGGAGTTCGACGCCGCCCTCAGGGCCCTGGAGGGCGCGTACAAGCTGCCGGCAGGCGAGTCAGGCGCGGGCGACGGCGAGATGCTCGAGATGCTCGCGAACGTGCATTTCGAGATGGGCGCCGAAATCCGCCGCCTCGACGGCGGCGACATCGTCACCGCGTGCTCGACCTGCGCGGGCACCTGCTACCAGGCGTGCACGAAATGCCAGGGCTCGGGGAAGGTGAAGGGCAAGAAGCCGGCCGAGCTGGTCACCGGCGTCGAGGGGGGCACCTACAAGAAGGAGGAAATCGTCGACATAGAATGCCCCCTGTGCAAGGGCAGCGGCGGGGAGATATGCAAGAAGTGCTCGGGCATGGGGGTGAACTCCGACATCCTGCCGGAAGAGGCGGCCAAGGCGCTCAGGCTGGCGGCGGTGACAATCCAGAGGCTCCTCGACAAGAAGGACTCCTGGGAGGCGGTCGAGAAGGTCTGGGAAAGGGTCCTGGAACTGAGGCTCCGGCTGCCGGCCGGCTTCAAGGTGGCGGGCGCGAAGCCCGTGGGCACGCTCATCCCCCCGGACGAGTCGCTGGCGGACAGGCCGGCGCTCCTCAAGTTCTGGGAGTCGGCCTCCTCGGTGGACAGGCACAAGTTCCTGGTCACGCTCGCGACCGAGGCGGCCCACTTCCTGAGGCCCGTGTTCATGCAGAAGCCGGGAGCCAGGACGCTCAAGGAGAAGTCGCCGTACGACCTGAAGGCCCAGTCCGTGCCGTTCAAGCCGGAGGTCGCGGCCTCGTTCCCCAGGGTCTTCGACGACCGCTGGATATCCGTCAGGGGCAGGGTCGCGTCGAACAAGAAGCGGAAGGACTCGAACGACTGGGAGGACGACTCGTTCAAATGGCTGTTCCTCGCGGGCGACGGGCGGACTCCGCTTCGGTGCCTCTACTGGACCGCGAAGGGCAAGGCGAAACAGACCATACTGGCCAAGCTCAAGATGGGCGACGATTTCTCCTACCTCGAAAGGTTCATATGGGCTTACAAGTACGCGGAGATTGAGGAGAGGATTTCCGACCTCCGCAAGGAGACCGAGGTCGAGCTTTTCGGCCGGTTCGTCCACAATCCGGATTTCGGCGAGCAGGCCCTGCTCGAGATATGGCATGTCGACGCCGTGAAGGAGACCAGGGGCAAGAACGAGACCTTCCTCCAGGCGGAGGAGCCGCCCATGCCGGCGGAAAGCGCGGAGCAGAAGCCCGAAATCCGCGCCGGAATGCATTTCAGGAAGGGCCTCGCCCTGCTGCGCGACCCCGTGTTCAGCACGCAGAAGAAGCTCAAGCCCGACCAGGAAGCGGAAGTGGCGGCGAAGCGGAGCGCCCTCAGGGAGGAGGCTCTGGGCGAATTCAGGACCGCTCGGAATCTCTTCGAGGCGGCCGCCTCGGAAATCGACAAGGTCCCGGGCTTCCTAGAGGAGCAAATAGGGCAGGTCAACCGCGCAATCGAGGAGCTGCTCGGTTTTTGACTAGGCCCGTGCTTTCGGAGCTCCGTGGTGCGCCGAGATTATCCTCTCTTTCCGTTACATCTTGTTGGACCAATCCAAATCGAAATCGGTATCGAAATCGAAATCGAATGTTGCCTGGGTTTACGAGGAGACTGGGTCGCTGACTGGAGTACATCGATTTGCGCGAGACCAGCGGCTTAGAGCCAGCCAGTCGATACCGCTGAATATCGCGGAAGGCAACGGGAAGACGGCGCAGCCGGATTGGCGCCGGTCCTTCGAAATCGCACGCGAATCAGCATTGGAGTGAGCAATTCAGGACGTTCTCGCGGTCGGAAAGGCCCTGATCGAGGCTGAAGGCAGCGAACACAAGGCAGAGCTGGACCGGATTGCGGGAATGCTGAGCCGTCTTGGGGGCGGAGGGTACGGATTCGACGAAAGGCGGGCCTCGGACGGCGTTGAAGAAGTCGATTTCGATACCGATAGCGATAGCGATTTCGTATAACCAAGGCC
>JBFZBV010000328.1:0-2785 GCA_041308285.1 Planctomycetota bacterium
CTGAGAAGTTCTTGGCCTCCGCCATCTGGAGGGCCCGGTTGTATTCGCCGAGGCCCGAGTTGTATGCTTTGACCACCTGCTGGATTTTCTCGATGAGCGCGTTGTACTGCCGCACGAGGCTCTGGTTGTTGGAGACCTCCTGGTTGTGCTCCGCGACGGCCTGGTTGTAGTTGCTCTCCGCGTTGGCGGCCGCCTGAATCGCGTTGTTCCTCCTCGACAGGGCCTGGGACGCCGTGAACGTGCCGTAGGGGTTGTTCACGTTGGCGTTGTAGGTCGCGGTGGCCGAATTCGCCTCGGCGATGTACTCCTGCTGCTGCCTCGCGTAGCTTTCCGCCTGGCTCTTGAGGTTCGCGAGCCTCTGGTTCGACGACTCGATGAGGCCTTTCGCCCTGTCGATTTGGCCCTGGTAGGCGGCGTCAATCTTGGCGGTCAGGTGCTGCTCGTTCTGGCTCGCGAGCGCCTCCTGGTTCTTCTTGTAGGTCGCGCTCCCGGGATTGAGGATGTTGGCGTACCGGAAGTAGATGAACGCCCGGGACTTCCTTCCCTTGCGGTCCATCATCACGCCGATGTTGTTGCTCAGCAGCGCCCGGTTCTCCTTCGTGAGCGCCTTGCGCCAGTATGGCGTGTAGATTCTCAGGCACTCGTCGAACTTGGAGGCCTTTTCGAACGCGAGCGCCGCCTGGACCGCGTAGTGGAACGCGTTGTCCGCCCCCTCCTCGTGCGTCGAGATTTCCTCGAGCAGGCGCGCGCCGTCGATGTGGCGCTTCGCGGCCTCCAGCGCCTCAGCCATGGTCTCGAACCATTTCTTGTCGAATCCGACGTGCTCGGCGAACCTCCTCTCGAGGTCGGCCCGGAAGGTCGCCTCTCCGGAGTCGAACTTGTAATACGCCGCCGCCATGCGGAAGCGCCACCAGGGGGAGAGGGGATTGTCTTCCAGGGCCTCGCGGCACTTCCTGACATCGAGCATGGCCGTGACGAAGTCGCCGTTGACGTGGAAGGCGAATTTCTTCTCGTCGCCCCTCAGGGCGAACCAGACCTCGAAGTCCATCTTCACGCCGGGCTTGGCGAATTCTACGTACTTGTAGAGGTCGATGACGAGGACGTTGTCCTTCCCCATCTCGCATTTCGAATGGTCCGCGTCGGCCTTGTTTATCTTGAGCTTCGTCAGCATGAACTTGCTGTATTCCTCGCCCTTGCCCTCGGCCTCCTCCCAGTCGCCGTATTCCTTCCCGGCCGGCCGGCCGTCCTCGACGAGCTCGTACAGCTTCCGCTGCTCGCATTTCCTGTGAATCTCCTCCTTGCAGACGAGCAGGATTTTCCCCGACGCGATGTCGGCCTTCTCCTTGAAGGCCATCCCCCCCTTCGAGGACAGAATCTGCACGTTGCGCTGCTCGATGTCGAGCACCGAGCCCCTCTCGACGCCGCTGCAGCCTGCGACGGAACACGCGAGAAGGAGCGCAGGGAGAACATGAACCGCCTTGAAGCGCATGTGTGCACCAGTCAAAACAGCCGGACTCCCGCCGATCCGGTCGGCAGGACCGGGTCCGGCAATCCGGGGCGATGTCCGATACCGGGAATCTACACCGGACGGATCCGGTTTTCAATCCCATAACCCGGACGAGCCGGAACCGGAAAGGGCAGGCTCGTCCGGGTTATGACACGCGCTGCGCCCTGAGCCTGTCGACGGGCTGCGCGCGTGAAAACCCGGAATATCTTTTCCATTTCTGCAATGTCATTTTGACGAAGTGACCGCGGTTTGTCGGCGGCCCTCCTCAGTATCGGCCGGACTGCCTTGCCCCTCCGCTTGACAACACCGCCCGTTTCGGGTTCACTCAATCCGGGCGTCGAGCGAGTATTCCAGACCACCTGGCTTCATTGGAGCCGTCGCGTGCCTGCAGACCCGTCCAAACCTCAGGATCCGTACATCGGCCGCGAGATTGCCGGATTCCTGATTGAGCAGAAGCTCGGCGAGGGCGGCATGGGAGCCGTGTACCTCGCGACGCAGAAGCGGCTCGACAGGCCCGTCGCCTTCAAGGTGCTTCCTCCCGCCCTGATGCGCGGGAACCCCCAGTTCGTCGAGCGCTTCCTGAGGGAAGCGAAGTCCGCCGCGAGGCTCACGCACACGAACGTCGTCCAGGTCTACGACGCCGGCGAAGCGGAGGACACGCACTACATCGCCATGGAATACGTCGCGGGCGTGGGCCTCAACGACCTCCTCAAGAAGCACAGCCCCTTCTCCGAGGAGGAGAGCGTCGAAATCATCCTCCAGGCCGCGCGCGGCCTGCAGACCGCCGCCGACCAGGGCATCATCCACAGGGACATAAAGCCCGCGAACCTCATGGTGACCAAGACCGGCATCGTGAAGGTCGCGGATTTCGGCCTGGCGAAGAGCACGGACGCCGAGTCGGCCATCACGATGTCCGGCCAAATCATGGGCACGCCGGCATACATGAGCCCGGAGCAGGCCGAGGGCAGGCAGGTCGACTCCAGGTCGGACATCTACTCGCTCGGAGTGACGTTCTTCGAGATGATTGCCGGACGGAGGCCGTTCGCCGCGGAATCGGCCGTCGCGCTGATAAGAAAGCACTGCGAGGAGCCCGTGCCGGACCCCGCCTCGCTCCGGCCGGGCCTGAATCCCGAAATCCGGCGCATCGTGCTCAGGATGCTCGCGAAGAGCCCCGAGGACCGCTACCCGGATTTCGGCGCGCTCGCCGCGGACCTGGACGACATCCAGAAGGCGACGACGCATGCCAGGGCGAAGGCGGCTCCCGAGACGGAGGCCGCA